>JANOUN010000913.1:0-2342 GCA_031416875.1 Planctomycetota bacterium
ATCGACGCCGACGCGAAGACGTTAACCTGGCACATCGACCCGGCGGAGCAAGCGAAGCGCCAATCCGCGTGGACGAAACCACCGTTAAAAGTGGAACGCGGCGTGCTCGCCAAGTATGCGAAACTGGTGAGCAGCGCAGCCGAAGGCGCCGTGACGGGTTAAGCTGGGTAAGGAAGGAGGGTGCGTGATGCTGACCAAGTTCTCGGTAAAGAATTACAAGTGCCTGGCGGATGTGACCCTCCCGCTCACGCCCATCCATGTCCTGATCGGTCAGAATGACACCGGGAAGACGAGCTTGCTGGAGGCGATACGAGCGGGGGCAGGTCTGTGTACACAACTCCTGTTTAGCAAATCAAATAAAGCTAAAAGCGTTATTCCCTACAACGACATAGTCAGGAGCTATTTTCCAACTGTTAGTTCAGCTCGCGAATTAGTTTGGCTTAAATCTACAGCACTGTATGTAGATGTCGAAATGGAATTTGAGCAAGGTCGAGTTCAGCAGATCAACGGTCCTAAATTCGCTTGCCGATGCCCATTCGAAGCGGATCCTAGCAAGGTCATCGGAACGGTTTTCTACGAAAACATACAAGATGATGTCCCGCAGCCAATCCGAGTAGACAAATTTCGATTTCGACCATCCATGATGGCACGCTCAGCGTCGTTGCTTTCAACAACGCGCGAATCTATGGAAGAAGACGGTTTCGGATTGCCGACCTTGTTGGACGCGATCAAAGATTTTGATAGCCATGAGTTCGGGGAACTCGAATCGACTTTCCGAGGCTACTTTCCACGATTTCAGAAAATCAGACTTGTAAATGCTGATGGTTGGATGCGAAGCTATCAAGACGGATTTCCAATCGATAAACAATACGCGTCGCCTGGGAAACGTGTGGTATTGAACACTGCCGATGGAGATATTCAACTACAGCAGGCTTCAGATGGTGCCATCCTGCTATTGGGCTTCCTTGCATTGAAGTATTCTCCCAAGCCGCCGGATATCGTGCTCATCGAGGAGCCAGAGAATGGCATCCACCCCAAACGGCTGATTGAAGTTGCGAAGCTACTGCGTCAGTTCGTATCGCGAGAGAAAAACGCTCCCCAAATCATCATGACGACGCACTCGCCATGGTTGCTGAGCGAGTTCCAGCCCGAGGAAGTCACCCTGATGCGCCGTCAGCCCGACGGCAGCGCCAAAGCATACCCCCTGCGGGATGCCAAACATCTCCGCGAGCGAATGGGCAGCGATTTCTACCTCGGCGAGATGTGGTACAACCTCGATGAGGAGGATCTGCTCAAGTGAGTGTAGATCTGCTTCCCTTAATGGTCATTGAGTTTTTTGGTGAAGGCTCGACCGATGTAGGCAAGACGAAACCTGAGCCATCACTCGCCGATTCTGGCGTCGTTCCGATTCTCACACGGAGGTTGTGTTTAGACCCGCCACATATCCGTGTTCGCAATCTTCCATACATGTTCTTGCAAAAAAAGCTTGAGCGATGGCAAAAAACTCGATGGGCAAAACGCAATTCGTTTTACAACGGGTCAGCGGGTTGTGTGTTTGCGCTCGACAGTGAGGGCGACCAAAAGAGCGTCCGAGACGAGTTGACAAAAGGGCGAGATTCCGAACTGCCAGATTTTCCGATGGCCATCGGCGTGGCCCACCCTTGTATTGAAGCGTGGCTTCTCTCGGATGCTTCCGCAATTCGGCGTGGGCTCGGGCTTCAACAACGTCCTGCTGTCCCGGCGAATCCGGAATCGCTTCCGGCTCCTCAGATCGATCGAACAAATAACCCCAAGACGGCTCTCGCCGCTTGCAACATCAACAATCGCCATCCGAACCTTGCCGAGAAATCGGCTATCGCGGAATACCTCGGCCTCAAAATGGCTGAATCCGTTTGCCCCAGTTTCGCCGCGTTTACAGCCGAAGTCCAAGAGCGGATCGCGCCGCTATTCTCCGCTCCCGAATCAGAACCGACCTCCCCATGACGACCACCCCGACCACCGACCCCGCTTGGATCGGCGAGCAGGACTTGTTCCTCTTCAACGAGGGAAGCCACGTCCGGTTGTACGATAAGCTCGGCGCGCACGCGGTGACGCGCGACGGCGTCGCCGGGACGCAGTTCTCAGTCTGGGCACCCGCGGCGCAATCTGTCGCGGTCGTCGGCAATTTCAATGGTTGGGATCGCGGGGCGAACCCGTTGCAAGCCACCGGTTCCGGCGGGATCTGGCAAGGGTTCATCCCGGGCAGTCACAAAGGGGAGTGCTACAAGTTCCACGTCGCCAGCCAGTTCAACGGTTATGCGGTCGATAAAACCGACCCGTTCGCGGTGCTGTGCGAAGTGTCT
>JANOUN010000914.1:0-5786 GCA_031416875.1 Planctomycetota bacterium
CGAGAGCGCGGCACACTGGATCAGGCGCGCCCGGCGATGAAGGAGTCTTCATTGGACAGCGCCACTTTTTCACTGAAACTCGGTCCAGGACTGGGGTTTCTGTAGAAATTGAAGAAGACGCTCCTCCGTGTGCAAACAGTCACGCGGACTCACGGAGGATCGCCATGATGACACTGAAGGAACTTAAGAATCTGGGTCAGTCAATCAGGTCTTTTCTGGCCTTCTGCTGATTCAGTGTCTTCCCATCCACACCACTCACACATTCGCCGTTCCGCCAGACAGCAGTGAACATCGCACTTGACAGGGGCGAAGTGGGAAACGTTCAGCAAGCTCATTTCATGCCTGTCCTGACGCCGAAGAAGTCCTGGCTCGCAGATTGATGGATGTTGCAGAGCAGTGACGTTGCTTGCAGCTCACATGAAATCTTCCTACAACCTTCAAACTTCAAATGGGAATTTCACGATTGAGCCTCGTGGCTCGCATTGATTGTTCGATTCTAGAAGATAGGTCCGGGTCAATCGGTTTGGAACTGAGCTCCGGGTCATATGATTTGGCGAAATATCGCCTTTGAGGGATTTCGCGTGCGGTTGGCAAGTCGACGAATTCTGTTGGTCGGTGCCGGACACACGAATCTGCATATTGTGCGGATGTGGATGCAGCAGCCGATTGTGGATGCCAGTTTGACATTGATTTCGCCGTTTCCCTGCGCAACCTACAGCGGCATGTTGCCGGGTACTCTCGCCGGATTGTACGCTCCTTCCGACATGGAAATCGATCTGCATCGGCTGACCAAATTCGCCGGTGTGGAACTGATTGTCGATGAAGCCATCGCTGTGGATGCCGTTAGAAAAGAAGTCCTCTTTCGGGAACGTCCGCCGCTGACGTACGACATTGCCAGTATCGGTGTAGGATCAGTGCCCCAGCAAATGGATCGGTTGAAGACTCATCCAGGCTTCGTACCAATCAAGCCCATGTTTACCGCTTTGCAGCGACTGGACTCCGCGATCCAGCGGATCGGCAACTCGCCGGTCAGAACCGCGATTGTGGGAGGTGGCGCGGCTGGGCTGGAAGTGGCGTTTTGTGTAGAACATCGAATCCGGAGCGCCGGCGGCACACCGAAGGTGACCTTGGTTGACGCAAATTCAAAGATCCTCACGGGCTTCCGACCTCACACGATTCACCTTGCGGAACGCGAGCTTCGTCAACGCGGTATCGACGTTCGTTACGGTGGCCGCGCGACCGGACACAGTGGTCTGGAGCTGACATTTGATGACGGCAGCCTGCTGATGGCCGACGTCGTGATCTGGGTCACCGGTGCTTGTCCTCCTCCCCTGCTGCAGCATGTCAACCTGCCAAAGGCCGAGTCTGGATTTCTGCGAGTTCAAAACACTCTGCAGTCCGTCGGCGATGCCTCAGTCTTTGTCGTTGGCGATTCCGCAGAAATGGACAGCGAAGAAATCGACCGAGCGGGCGTATACGCTGTTCGACAGGGGCCGATTCTGTGGCAGAATCTGAATCGCAGTCTGAATGGCCGTGAGTTAATCGCCTATACACCGCAGCGAGATTTTCTGCGGCTGCTGGCAACAGGCGATGGCCGTGCGATTGCACAATGGAAATGGTTTGCCGGCATTGGCGCACACTGGTGGAGACTCAAGGATCGCATTGATTCGAAGTTTATGCAGATGCATCGACCCACCAGTGCGATGAAATCCCCATCACGCATGAACTCACAGGCCGGAATCGTGACGACGACTGCATCAAAGTCTGATTCGCCAGGAATGCGATGTCGTGGCTGTGGCGGCAAGACGAGTGCGCGTGTGCTGCGCCGTGTGCTGCAGCAACTTCGGGCGGAATGGCCTTCCGCGAAAGAGGGATTTCTGCAGAGTGACGATACAGCGCTGTTGCCGGACTCTTCTGGTGCGAACGCCGTGTCGGTTGATTTCTTTCCAGCGTTTCTTGATGACCCGTGGCTCACCGGCCGCATTGCGGCGATCCATGCGCTCAGTGATCTGTGGGCCAGCGGTGTGCAGCCAACATCAGCTGTTGCGATGGTCACGCTGCCGGAGGGAAGTATTGATCGTCAATCAGAAATGCTGCATCACGTCCTCAGCGGTGCGATCCGGGAATTCACGGCTGCGAATGCCGTCCTGGTCGGCGGGCACACGACGAATGGTGATGAACTTGCGGTCGGCTTCACAGTTTTTGGAAAGACGCAAGGTGGTGCAGCAGGTCGATTGCCGCTGAGCAAGGCAAATCTGCGTCCCGGTCAGCATCTCATTTTGACGAAGGCGCTGGGGACGGGTGTAATTCTGGCGGCGAACGAACTGGGACGTGCGGAATCCCGTGCAGTTTCAAGTGCGATTGAGATGATGCTTCATTCGAATCAACTGGCAAGCGCCATCGCAATTGAAGAAGGCGTCGCTGCTGCCACGGACATCACGGGTTTCGGGCTCTCAGGTCACCTGCTCGAAATGTGTCAACAGTCGGCAGTCTCCGTGGTGCTGAATGTTGATTCCCTGCCGCTGATCCATGGCGCAGCACGGCAGATTCTGGACGGCATCCGAAGTTCGTTGTATGACGAAAACGAAGCTGCAGTGCGGGATTTCATGGTCACCAGTGTATGCCTGAAAAGTGAAGAGCAGCAACAAGGCTCCTCCGGCGACATCGCAAATGGAGATGCGGCGTTGTTGAGATTACGCTTCCCGAAGTTGCAGGCAATGCACGATCCGCAGACTTCCGGCGGCTTATTGATGGGCGTCGATGAATTACGAGTGGACCAAATCATGTCGAGGCTTGTGGCCGCTGGCTATCGCGATGCTGCGATCATCGGGCGGGTGAGCGACGGGAACCGGGAGTGTTTCGATGAGGGACACACAACCGTCAGAATCAATCCAATCGCCAAATGTCACCCTCGGTAAGCATGCCAGAGCGAAAATCTGGGCCATGGAGGGTTTTCCTGACCAAGACTTCAAGCGGAATACAACGCGCTGACTCAATTCTGTCAGCAGCAAATTCAAGCCACACGCCGCTCCAGGAGTTTTTCATGGTCAGCGCATTCGAAACCTGGTTGTATCAGATCCAGAGTCTGACAATTCACAAATACCACACGATGTCACCGCAGGATTATTGTGTCATGCTCGTCCTGTGCGTTGCGGTGGGCTATGTACTGCTCCGCTCGAACAGGTAGTGAATTTTCGAGGGGATCACTGTCATGATTCCAACTCCGCCAGGACTTTGGCATACACCTCGCGAATCTTCTGCGTCATGTTCTGGTGACGAAACTGCTCCGTAAATCGATCCCTGCCAGCGGCCCCCAGTCGCTGACGAAGTGCAGCATCCTGAGCCAGCCGAATCATCGCCTCCGAAAGCCTCGGCACGTTGCGTGGTTCAACCAGTAGTCCGGTTTCGTCAGGTACGCAGACTTCAGGGGCCCCGTCAATCGCAAAGCTGATCACTGGCTTTCCTGCGATCGATCCCTGCGGAAGGACTCGGGCAAGCCCCTCCCAGACGCTTGTATGCACGACAACATCCATCGCGTGCAAATAGTCGCCGACGGCTTCCGGAGCTACCAGGCCCGCAAAGACAAAGTGCTTCGTCAGTCCCAGTTCAGCAATGCGCGACTGAAACTCGGCCTTCAGAATCCCATCGCCGACAAGCAAGAATCGAACATTTGGAACGGCCTTCACAACTTGTGGTGCCGCTTCAATCAGATACTCGTGCCCCTTGAGATGGAAGAGGCGGGCAACCTTGCCCAGTACGATATCGTGTGGCGATAAGCCCAGTTCCCTCCGCAGAGTTGCAGGATCCCGGCGCGGAGTCAGAAAGTGGTCCACATCCATCCCGCTGTAGATGGTCGTAAACCTGTCACGCGGAGCGATCCCCGCCTGGACATATTGATCCGTCATTGCGTCGCACACCGTGATGTAGTGCTGACACCAGTTTGCCGCTCGTCTTTCAGCCCACTTGTACGCCGTCTTTGCGATGATGTTCTGACCATAGTGAAATGATGCCCCATGAATTGTATGTACGGCCGGAATCCCCAACTGATACGCAGCCAGTCGCCCCAGCATGCCAGCCTTGGAACTGTGCGTATGAACAAGTTGTGGTGCGAAGTCCCCAATAGCGCACCGGATGGCCCGGAGAGCATTCCAGTCCTGGAGTGGATTCAGGCTGCGTCGCAGTTCAGGCAGTACGCGCAGGTCCAGTTTACGTTCGAGTGCCTTCGGTTCCAGTGATCCTTCCGGCCCCAGCCCAGGGCCCGTGATCAGGCAGACTTCGTCATCGAACAGATGGTGCTGATCATCGACATTGAAAAGCGTATTTTCCTGAGCACCGCCGATTATCAATCGAGTAATAATGTGGGCGATTCGCATTGAACCATCTCAATTGCTGGATTCTGCATTCGTAATTGCTGACTGCGCAAATACAACAGGGGAAACCGGTTTGATACGGTTTCCCCTGTGATTCACTGGCTTGGTCTGCATCGCTTCCGCTTTCGAACAATAGCAAATACGCGAACCGACCGACTCTTGCCGCTCGTACTTTCTCAAACACGATTCCGAATGATTCCGGTTTCGAGTCAACGAGGCCGATGCGAGGGCAAGTTGATATAGGGTGGACCCGTTTGCTAAGATCGAACGGTCGCGCTATCGGTACGCACCTGGGCGGTAGGAAAGTTGGCATTGACATCTTGATCGGTGTCGAAGGAGGATTCGTTCTGCAGGGGTGATTTATTGCGCGAGTTCTGACAGGGAGGTCGGATATGGGTGCTGTCTTCGGCGAAAAGGTGTATCGGTTATTGGCGACACGTCCTCGCGTTCTGGTGAATTCACTTCTGTTGGGGCGGGCCAAATGGAAGGAAAAATGTGGCGTGGCGAAAATCGAGCTGCAGGCGTTTCGAGGCAAGGTGCGCGACCTCGAAGTGAGTCGTGAGAAGTGGCGAGTTCAGGCGGAGGAAGGCGAGAATCTCCGACAGGATCTCGCGCAGCAATTGGAGTCCGCGAAAGCACAGAACAAGCGGCTGGAAGAAAGAATTGCGGCTCTCGAAGCAGATAAAAAAAAGTCACAGCGTCGGTGATCGAATCCACGCACATTCCCGGTCAGCAGTATTCACTTGAACAAATCAGTTTTGTCGTTCAGGAATTGATTCTGAACGCACGGACCGGGTTTCGAGGTGCGTCTCGGGTGGTGGCTTCCGTTGCCAGGGTGTTTGGACTCAACTGGGAAGTTCCTCACCAGACGACATGCCGCGCATGGTTGCAGCGCATCGGCTTGTTCCAGTTGCAGCGTCCGAAGGACATGGCGGATGATTCCATCTGGATCGTGGACCACACGGTGCAAATCGGACAGGAAAAGTGCCTTGTCATTCTGGGATTGCGTTTGCGCGACATGCCTGCGGCGGGAACCGCTCTGAGTCTGGCAGATCTGCAGTTGCTGAATCTGCTTCCGGTCACGCACTCAGACAAGCAAGTCGTGAACGAACAGTTGGAATCCACAGCGAAAATCACGGGAGTGCCACGAGCCATTCTCGGCGATCACGGCGGCGATTTGCATGGCGGCGTGACACTGTTCTGTGCGTCACATCCCGGAACAACGTCGCTTTACGACATGACACATAAAGCCGCCACACTGCTCAAAGCACGGTTGAACAAGGACACTCGTTGGCTCTCATTTTGCAGTCAGGCCGGACAGACAAAGGTCAAAGTCCAACAGACGGAACTGGCATTCCTGATGCCACCATCACAACGCAGCAAGGCACGCTACATGAACCTCGCGTCTCTGCTGCG
>JANOUN010000915.1:0-4238 GCA_031416875.1 Planctomycetota bacterium
TGAACAAGCCACCGCCCGCGACCAGAAAGATAAATCCGATCAGGACCGCAAACGGTGGATTCCAGAGCAGCGATAGTGCGCCAAAGAATCCTCCGGCCAGTGCAACCGCAGCGGCAAGGATAATCAAGACGTCGAATTTGCCCCAAGGTTCTGCCGGAACTCGGTCGAGTTGAACATTGCCGTCGAAGTTGAGGTAATCCACAAACCTGACGGGAGCCTCGCAATCGGGGCATCGTCGGGTCGTGTCCGGTGAATCACCTGAAATCGAGACTCGACAGTCGCACTCTGGGCAATACCGGACAGCGTGACGTTCAGGAAAGTCGAACAACCATTCGATCGTCTGGACTTCGCACCAATCGGTTGCTCCCGCGTCATCGCGAACAAACGCTTCGCCGGGGAGTTTCTCGCTATCGACCAACTGCCTCAGTTTCGCTTTGCTAAACGGCCCGCCTTTCTTCGTACCAACGACCACTTTCCACAGTATGGTCTCTTGGTTTGTCGGAACAACGTCGTCTTCGTTACCGTCGGGCACTTCGACAATTGTCTGGCATTTTGGACACCGCAAACGCTTACCGGCGTTCTCACTCCCAACGGCAAGGTTTGCATTGCACTCAGGGCACGTCACCGTGATTCGTGAAGTCATGGGAGGATTTCAAGTAGAAGCGACGTTGGAAGGACGTTTGCGACGTGGCCCACCGCGCCAATAGTGAATTCCATCCCAAACTTAGGGGCGAGCGGGGCACAACTCTACAGAACCCGCCAAGCACTTGTCACCCAACGCCACCAACTGGGGCCGCACATTCTCGGGCGGGTCCTCACATCGAGCAAGCAGAGCCCGGATTTCAGACCAGTTTGCACTGCATTGGGCACCGCTCGGCAACGGATCCACGTTTTCCCCGTTCACCAAACGTTTAGAGTGTTGTCTTTCTGAGAAAAATTCAGATGAGGAGCCTGGCGAGTTTTTGGGTGTTGGCGGCTCGGGCGGTGAGCAATGAGGGGATTTCCGCCACGATGGGGCTCGTCCCCATTGAGCGATGATCATCACCAGAAAAGAAGTCATGAAGGCGTTTTCGCCACTGCGGAGCTTGCCTCCGTAGGGCGCTGATCAATGGAATCACGGCTCCATGTGGACAAGCCGCAATGGTGGCCACGTGCCGATTCCGGGTGATGACTGGTGATGATCCTCGCTCGACGGAGGCAAGCTCCGCCGGGGCGTAAATTGGGTTGCGGGCGAAGCTCGCGCCAAGTTTTTCGCCAGTGTTGTGTTCCTTCTGGGGGGCACTTCGCAAGTTGTTTTCGCACAACACGTTACACGTCCGATGAAAGTCGGAGGTGTTTTCGTTTTGCGAGAGTGGCGTGAAACCGGCGGCGATGAAGAAGAGATTATCGCGCGACACTTGAGCGGTTGGTCATTTTCGGGCCTTGTGACTTCGTCTAAAAAGTGTACCTTGGCGTGGATTCGGTGCTGATTGCCGAAGCGGTGTGCATCGCGGTCGAATGGGTTTATCAGCGTGGAGATCATGATGGCGACGAAGGCGGCGAAGAAATGAAGGCAAAACCATTGCCGCTGATTTCCGTCCTTGCGGCAGGTCTTGAAGACACACTTCGCGACGAGAATATTTGGTGGCGCGGGGAGCGGCAGTTCGGGTTGCCGGATATGCGGCGCTGGTCGGATCACGACTCTTGAAATGGGCCCTCTGCTGTTACGCGAGATCGCATCGCTCCGAAACTTTGAGCAGGTCCCGCCATTCCTTCCGGTCAATGGACTGGGGCCATTGCGATCCAAAGAGTTTTGGCAGCAATTGCGGTTGCATGGTGAAACGCATCGAGCCGCTCGTCATCAGGCGTTCGCGGCATTTTCCGAGCGAGGTGCGTATCCGGTCACCCACACTCGGGCCGATCGACCCTGGGAGGAAGTGGCCGATTTTCTGCGAGAGACCGTCATTCGTCGTGCCATCCAGCACGATCTGCGAATGGGCCCCCGCGGCCAGAAACGAGACGAACATTTGCTGGAAGAAGTATTTCGCATGGCTTGTCGATACGCCGGACAGTCACCGTCTCAGGCTCTCTACCTGGACGAACTCAGGCGGGCCATGAACGCAAACATTGGTTGGCAGCGAGTGCTGGCTTACCTGAAGTTCCTGGATGGAACGCTGCTGGTGCGACTAATTGAACCACTGGAACTGCGGCTCAAGAAACGCCGGGGTGCCGCCAGGCTTTGCCTCTGTGATCACGCTCTCCGGGCCGCGTGGCTGCAGGAAGTGATTCCATTGACGGACGATGAACTTCAGAAATCGCCCCACTTGTCGGATATGGCCGGTCGCATCGCTGAAAGCGTTGCAGGTTATTTTCTGCGGTCCATCATCGGGCTTGAGGTTGCACATTTTCCGGAGCGGGCGGCTGAGCCCGAAGTCGATTATGTGCTGACGATTGGCGAACAGCGGATTCCAATTGAGATCAAATACCGTCGCCGGATTTCTCATGAAGATACGCGCGGGCTCCGATCTTTTATGGAAAAATCCCACTACAACGCTCCGTTTGGCATTCTGGTCACGTTGCTCGATGAGAAAGCATCAAATGATCCTCGGATCATTTCGCTCCCACTCTCCACGCTGCTGTTGCTGAGGTAGTGCAATGCTGAGCCGTTACGAAGTTCCGGAACCGATGATCAATTCTCCCTTTGACGAGCCGACGTCGTACTGGCACATCGTCGAGGGCGAGCAGCGTTCGCCATCACCTATTTTCACAATGGCCAGTCTCATGAATATGTGCCGGATTTTCTGGTCCGGTTGAATTCACCAGACGAACGATACTTCATCCTGGAGACAAAGGGCTGGGATCCGCTTGAGGAGGTCAAGACGGCGGCGGCAATACGCTGGATCAATGCGGTGAATTCAACTGGTCGGCACGGTTTTTGGGAGTATCAGCTCGCGAAGAAACCGGAGTTGATTTTGGGATTGCTCGAACAATGTTCTTTAAGTGAAAACAGAATGGTATTGGCCTCTGGTGCATCAACTTGAACAGGCTGAATTGAACTGATTGTGCATGAAAAGTCTCGCTTCTGGAATGTGAACCTGCCACACGGTGCCGTTCCATACGACCTCAACCTGCGATCGAACCAATGCAGACTTTTTGGAATCACGCATCCGGCGAGGCAGTGAGATCAATCTTTCCCGCGAGATGTCGATTCGCGGCGCATCCACTTGATTGACTCAGCGAGCATAGGCTTCCATCCACTTCGGCCACCACTGAGCGTCATTCTTCGCCAAACCACTGCTGTTTGCCAATCTGGTCATTTCAGTCAGAGACATCCTAAACCTCGCAGCCCATTACGAGATTGTGCAAATTGACACTCCTCGGGCATGTTGATACCGTCATATCCGCGGCGCGTGTAATTCAGAGTTTGTCTGGACTGCGGAGCTCGATGGATGCAACTGCAGGACATCCTCGCTAGACAATCTGTCGCCACGAAAGATTTAGGCAGCAACTGATGCCTGCGCAGGAGTTCGTCAAAAAAGGTTTGACGTACAAACAATGAGTAACAAAACATGAACAGCGCAAGCAATCACGATGAACGAATCGCAAAAATGACATTCGCTTCGGTATATCCACACTATCTTGCGAAAGCAGAAAAGAAGGGTCGAACTAAAGAAGAACTGCATCAAGTGATTGATTGGCTGACCGGTTACAAAGAAGATATTTTGAAGAAGCACATTAAAGACAAAGTGACTTTCGAACAATTCTTTAAGCATGCCAAATTAAACCCAAATGCACGCCTTATCACCGGTGTGATTTGCGGTTATCGGGTGGAAGAGATTGAGAATCCGTTAACGCAACAGGTTAGATATTTAGACAAGCTAGTAGATGAATTAGCGAAAGGACGAAGAATGGACAAGATCTTGCGCGTTGAGTATTGTGTGTAGATAAACTTTCGACAGGCAACACATATTCGAGCAGAAGCGGAAGCTTTGTTCGCCCTTGGTCTTTCTTAAGATAGACTCGCTCCACTGGCAAGACGCGGAGTGGAGTTGCAGCGGCTGGCGGGATATGGGAAACGCAATTCGCAGCACCGCTGCGAGTGTTCAGTTTTCAGTCGGCAGTGGTCCGTGAATCGCTGCGTCATGTCGCCACGTGATGGGATTCGACTGTGTCGATCGCCGGATGACGTGCAGATGTCAGAGCCTCGTGGTCGATTTTTGGTGAAGTGCTCGCACTTCTCAAGGTCGGCGCGCACCGCG
>JANOUN010000916.1:0-2299 GCA_031416875.1 Planctomycetota bacterium
GGCAAGCAGGACCTACCGAAATCGGCGACTGCACCCGTGGGGCGTTGAGGCGAGTTCGTGGATCGCTGATGTTGTTTCCATGGAATACAATGGGCAGGTCATGGTAAGATCAGAGAGTTGTCGCGAGAGAGATCATGAACACCGCGAAAATTTTTCAAAGCAGTTCCGGTCAGGCATCTTCAAAGGCAGACTCAAACATGGATCGTCCGTCGTTGATTCTTCAGACTGTCTGGTTCCATGACAGCGAGCAGCCGGAGGCTTTTCGGTTGGGGCAGGATTTGTATGAACAACTGACGCGCCCGGTCGGTGAGCCCCTGGCGTTTGGTGCCGGGATTCCGGTGTTGAGTGCGGTGGCTTGGGATCACGTCGATCTTGAAGCGGCTGAAATTGTCGTGATGATTCCGGTGCTGGGGGCAACTTCGTTCCATTCGAAGCGGCAGAAGGTGTTGGGTCAGCTGACGGAGTGGCACAGGAGTCTCGGCGATGGGCACTTGCTGATCGTGCCGACGGCATCGGTCTGGCGAAGTGATGAAGTTCAGTTGCCGGTCAAACAGTTTCTTACGGAGCTTTATGGGAAAGATGACAAGCGACGGAAAACGCTGGATGAGATTGTGTTGGCGGTGACGCGATTGTTGGAACCGTCGCGGAAGAATGTGAGATTGTTTGTATCGCACGCGAAGGCCGATCTGGCGGCATCGAACGACGCCGCGAAACAGGTTCACGATCACATCGTCACTGAAACCACCGGGCATGCTTTCTTTGATGCCGTCAGCCTGCAGGCTGGTAAGTCACTGGCCGACCAACTCGATAACGCCGTTGGGGACGGAGTCTTTCTCGCTATTCGCGGAGACGCCTACAGTTCGCGCACGTGGTGTCAGCGCGAACTGTTGACGGCAAAGCAGCACGAATTGCCGTCGTTGACGGTTGAGGTGCTGCAGAAGGGCGAGCGGCGGAGTTCACCGTATGGAGGCAATGGACCGAGCATTGTTTGGGATGGAAATCCCGCGGCGATCGCCTCGCGGGCCATGATCGAATGGCTGCGAACCGCCTACTTCCGAAAAGAAGCCCGGCGTTTCATCGCGGCAGCCGAACTGCCGAGTGACACCGTCGTGCTCGCTCGCCCGCCCGAGTTGCTTGATTTGGCTCAGGGTTCATTGGTGTCGATCCATGCGACACTCGCCATCCATCCGGATCCGGAGCTGCCGGTGTTCGAACGCCGGATTCTGAAGGCCGCGCGTCCGCGTCTGCAGTTAGTGACGCCGACGACGGCCTTTCGTCGGCTGCTGAACCGCGAAGGGCCTTCGTCCAAACTCACGTCACCACTGCAGGGCCTTCAGGTCGCGATGTCATTGTCTGACAGCGCGGATGTCAATACTGAAGGCTTCACGGTTCAGCACGTCATTGATGCCACGGTCTTTCTGGCTCGATCATTGATCTCTGCCGGTGCTGCCATCGCCTATGGTGGCAACTTTCGCAAGGATGGCTACACGTTGCTGCTGGCGGAATTGATCCAGGGCTACAATCAAACGGCGGTCGAGCCGGCTGATCTCCTGCACAGTTATCTCGGTGCCCCGCTCAAACTCAAGGACGCCCCGACTGATGTGCCGCTGACAGTGCATCATTTGGTTGAAGAAACGGAAGCTCTGCCGGATGTCAGGCTCGACGCGATCATGCCGCCGCCGTCGGACAAAGCGCGTCATCACGACGCGCTCTATTACTCGGACATGCGGCAGGTCATGGCGAAGCACACCTTCGCGCGAATCGTGTTGGGTGGCACAGCGGTGCCTCGCACGGAAACATGTCCCGGCTACGGAGGACGGCTGCCTGGTGTTGTCGAAGAAGCGTGGCGGACGCTCGAAGCCGGGAAGCCATTGTATGTCGTCGGGGGATTTGGTGGAGCGGCTGCTCTCGTGGCGGATCTGATGGAAGGTGAGCTGATCCCTGAACGCCTGCAAGACAAGACATGGCTGGCCGACGCGATCTTCCAGAAAACCGCGAACGAGATCGACGCCGATCCCTGCAGTACGAAGCTGGGTCTGCCCAAACGAATGGAGGACCTCGCAAGCGCCGTTATGCAACTCGCGAAGCCTTGTCTGGCCACCGATGCAGCCTCTTTGAAATGGAACGGGCTGACAATGGCAGAGAACCTGCGGTTGCGGCGAACGCGTGATCCGGTGGTCATTGCATCGCTGGTTCTCAACGGCTTGTTGAATGTGGCCCGCGAAAAGGGTAAGGGTAATCTGCAGATCGAACTCGTGGAAGGCAGCGTGACCACGGGAAGCGGCCTGGACGCGGTGGC
>JANOUN010000917.1:0-8587 GCA_031416875.1 Planctomycetota bacterium
GGTGCTCTGGTCAGCTCCAGTAAGTTTACGAATGACGCCAACGCAGCGGATGATCTGTTCGGCGAGGACGGTCAGGATTGGTATCTAATCAGTCGCAAGGACAGGCTCAACGACAAACAGTCGAACGAGACGGTAACCAACATTTAAGCAATGGTTCGATGTCGGCCAGACGACTGCATAAAGCATGAAGATCCCGCCCAGTTGAACTTGGGAGGGATCTCTGTCAGCTGATCTGGAAGGAGTCAGTGAAAAGGTGTCAAGTCAGTGAAAAGGAAGTCAGGAACCGTTTATCCTGGATTTAGGTCTTCCTTGTGGGCGGGTGGTGATTTCAAGGCCGAGTTTCCTGGTGGCTGTGGTCGCCCATGTTTCATCTCCAAACGGCGAGCCTCGATTGACGCTGCGCCGGATGGCCGCGAGTTCAGCATCTGTCTGAGGTGAATTCACATGCTCCAGCCAGCCGGCATTTCGCCGCAGTGGCCATGCCGACAGCAGTTTCTTTTCTGCCGCGGTTCCTGAGGACCAGCGATAGAGACTGTTCCAGCGCCAGTCTTCCGCCCGCTTCACCAGATTCGCTCGCAAAGCATTGCGTTCCACATACCGGCAGACTGTCAGGAAGTGGTCATCGTCCTGAACGGGGAACGATTTGAATCGACCCTGATAGAGATGACCGGACCCTGTCGACTTCCGATGTGCATGCCACCGCTGCGTGTGAGTCAGTGTCAGCCAGCCCACAAAGCGAGACAGCTCATCATCTTCCTGAGGCCACACAACAAGGTGCCAATGATTTCCCATCAGACAATAAGAAAGCAGCCGGGTTCCGGTGCGAGCCACGGCCTCCTCAAGCACCGTCTCAAACGCAATGAAGTCTTCAGCCTTCGTAAAGATCGGCATCCGCGCGTTCGCTCGGTTCAGCACATGATAAATCCAACCACCCGGAGTTGTTCGTTTCGGTCGTCCCATGCGAAAAGTCTAATCGAATCGCACGGGCCTGTCAACGAAACGGTTCCTGACACCTTTTGTCATCCCTTCTGACACCTTTTGTCATCCCTTCGGCTGGGACGAACCGGAATGGGGCGAATAACGTAACACACCGAATGGGCGTCCTTACATGAAGCATCGCCATGTGGCCACGGGCTTGCACTACGGCTGGGCTGCGAGAAATAGTGTACGCGAAAAATGGTGGGCCGGCGCTCCGCTTGTCCCACCCTACGATTTGAGCGTTGTTGAGTAAACTTCGCCCGGCAGCACGAGTCGCGCCGCTGAAGTCTGGTCTCGCCGCAGCATCGATCATGTCCGACATATTCAGGCGAGACCTGGTGGCAGGCACAAAGGTCACTTTTTCAACCACAGTACGATCAGCGAATGAGGCGTGCGAGTTCAATCCTGCAATGGCGCGACCGACGAATTCGGAACTCGAATCCACTCGTGTGTTGAGCCATTGACGGGCACAAAGATTCGCAAGCACTCTTCATCGACGGACAGCAGCGTATATTTGTTGGAATCAGGACGACCGTGCAAGATCTTTCCGATCCTCATGCTCATTACGTCCTTGAAGCCTTCATCCCAGTATATCGAGCCTGAGTCTGCCCACCACCATCCCGCACCTGGCGTCATCTTCTGGCTCTGGTATGCGGCAGTTCGATCCGTATGAAACGTAATGAATACGGAACCTGGCGAATCCCGGCGCGTCCACGTCCCCACGAGTTGCTTTTCGACGTCATTTAATCCCGCTGGCCAAAGCATCCAGAGCAACAGGACTGCGGTTGCCAGACTCATCAGTCCAGCGGCGATTCCCCAGCGACGCTTTCGGGTGGCCGTCGTTGGTGGTGGTACGTTCGGGTCCATTGATTGTCGGCTCCAAACAATTTCAATGCGGTCGATGGAGACGCACCCCCCAGAATCAGCGTTTCAGCGCCGCTCTCGGGGAACTCTTGACGTCCATGTTATCAGTAACTTTCCGGAATAGCCCTTGAGTCGCACGGTGCTTCCTGACGCAGGCTGCAAGTTGAGTTCGAACACCTGTCCGCTGATCTCAATGGGATCAACATCCGCGTCGCCGACTGTCGTGATGTCGTTAAACTCGCCCCGGCGGAAGCATAGTTCCTTGCAGAAAACGGCGATCTTCAACTCCATCGACAGCCCCCAAGGCTGGAATCAGAAAGGCGAGTGATTCGACGGACTGAGCAGATCGCACCCTTTTACTGAGAAGATTTCCGCGAAGCGACAGATGTCCGCCGACGGAGCGGCGGACCTACGTAGGCGATCCGCTCCGTCGGCTCGCGCGAGACACGGCGGGGAAGCCATTGGTGCGGCAAATGAGATGCGGTAGCGGGCGACGCCCGCGCCAGGATTCGAAGCCATGCTGCGCCTTGCAGGCTTCGGGTATTTTTCTCAGCGATCACTATACTGTGCGTCGTGATCGATGAGACAACCCACAACTCTCATCGTCACTGACTTTGAGGACGATGCAATGCTGGCAGAAGAACTTCGACTGAAACAGTCTCGTGAACGCAGCGCCAACTGGCAGCGTTGGGGACCATATCTGTCGGAACGGCAATGGGGCACGGTGCGCGAAGATTATTCAGATTCCGGTGACTGCTGGAATTACTTTCCGCATGACCATGCCCGCAGCCGCGCCTATCGGTGGGGCGAGGACGGGCTATTGGGAATCTGTGATCGGGAATGCCGCCTGTGCTTCGCGCTGGCACTTTGGAACGGCAAAGACAGGATCCTCAAAGAACGGCTCTTTGGCCTCACGGGGCCGGAAGGCAACCACGGCGAGGATGTGAAGGAAAGTTATTTCTATCTGGATTCCACGCCGACACATTCTTACATGAAGTCACTCTATAAATACCCGCAGGCAGAATACCCTTATGGGCCGCTGGTCGAAGAAAATCGGAGACGCGGAAAGCTGGATCTCGAATACGAACTCGCCGATACCGGTGTGTTTGATCACAATCGTTACTTCGACGTCTTCGCGGAATACGCAAAGGAATCTCCCGACGACATCCTGATTCGCATCACGATCGCGAACCGCGGTGACCTTGAGTCCACAATCCATGTGCTGCCGACGTTGTGGTTTCGCAATACATGGTCGTGGGGATGCACTCATGAGGGCTGCGAAATCAAGCCGTCAATCACTCGTCAGGCGGATGGGTCGTGGCTGTCGGAACACCCGACTCTGGGCCAATTCCGTCTGCACCTCGATCAGAATTTCAAAGGTTCGGTGACGCGCACGACCGAACCGGTGACATTGCTGACAGAAAACGAATCCAACAGTGAGCGTCTGTTTGCGGGTCCAGTGTCCGGAGCAATGGCCAAGGATGCGTTTCATGACTACGTGATTGCGGGGGAAAATCGGGCTGTGCTGGATTTACGACGCGGCACAAAGGCCGCTCGGCATTTTGCTGTGACAATTCCACCTGGCGGTCAAACCACCCTGAAACTGCGATTGACGAAGAGTGATTTGAGCACGCCGGATCCATTCGGGCCGGAATTCGAGCAGATTTTTCGAGGCCGGATCCTGGAGGCCGATGCCTTCTACGCAAAGACGTTGCCACTGCAGGCGACCGCAGAAGAAGCGAACGTCGCACGCCAGGCGATCGCCGGTCTGTTGCTGAGCAAACAGTTTTATCATTATGCCATTCAGCACTGGATCAGCGGCGACCCGGACCAGCCTCAGCCTCCTGAGGCGCGGCGCAACGGCCGTAACAGTGAATGGACGCATTTGTTCAACCGTGACATTATCTCGATGCCGGACAAATGGGAATATCCGTGGTACGCTGCCTGGGATCTGGCGTTCCATATGATTCCTATGGCGACAGTCGATCCGGATTTTGCCAAATCCCAGTTGCTGCTGCTGCTGCGTGAATGGTACATGCATCCGAACGGGCAGATACCGGCTTATGAGTTTGCCTTTTCTGATGTCAATCCGCCGGTTCATGCCTGGGCATGCTGGCGTGTTTATAAAATGACCGGCCATCGAGGGGAGCGTGACCGAGGCTTTCTGGTCCGTGCCTTCCAGAAGCTGTTGATCAATTTCACATGGTGGGTCAATCGCAAAGATGTGAATGGTCGGCACTTGTTTTCCGGCGGGTTTCTGGGACTGGACAATATCGGTGTCTTTGATCGGTCGAAGCCTCTGCCGACAGGTGGTTATCTGGAGCAGGCCGATGGCACAGCATGGATGGCCTTCTACTGCGCGACAATGCTGTCGATTTCGCTGGAACTCGCTCGTGAGGATTCGGCGTATGAGGACATTGCTTCTAAGTTCTTCGAACACTTTGTCGCGATCACCGATGCCATGAACTGCCTCGGCGGCACTGGACTGTGGGACGATCAGGACGGGTTCTACTACGACCAGCTGAAAGTCGGCAGCCATTCGCATCGGCTGAGAATCCGCTCGATTGTGGGCATTATTCCGCTGTTTGCGGTGGAAGTGCTCGAAGATGAGCTGCTTCAGCAGTTACCAGGCTTTCGCAAAAGGATGGAATGGTTCCTGACGCATCGGCAGGATTTGGCGCGGCAGATTTCCTATCTGGAACGTGAACCGCAGGACGGTTTGCAGCATAACCACCGGCTGCTGGCGATTCCGTCCCGAGAACGGCTGAAACAGGTCTTGAATTACGTGTTGGATGAATCTGAGTTTTTGTCAGATTACGGTGTGCGCGCGCTGTCGAAAATCCACGAATCGAAGCCATTCTCATTCTGGGTCGGGGGCGAAGAGCACCGCGTGGAGTATCTGCCTGGTGAATCCACAACCGGATTGTTCGGGGGAAACTCGAACTGGCGCGGACCGATTTGGTTTCCCGTCAATTATCTGCTGATTGAAGCACTCGAACGGTATCACTATTTCTACGGGGATTCGTTCGAAGTCGAGTGTCCGGTCGGTTCCGGAAAAATGTTGAATCTGCAGCAGGTCGCGGATGAACTGAGCCGACGTCTGGCGTCGTTGTTCCTGCCGGACGCTTCCGGCCGTCGTCCGTGTCATGGAGACGAATGCCGATTTGCCGAGGATCCACATTGGCGCGATCTTGCGCTGTTCTATGAATATTTTCATGGAGATACCGGACGCGGACTGGGTGCCAGCCATCAGACCGGGTGGACTGCGCTGGTGATTCGACTGCTGGGCAAAGCAGTGAATCGCCGGAATGGCACCAGCCACCAGTGATATTTTGTGGATTCGGTTGCTGCTCACGATTCTGAAAGAATGAGACTCAATGAACGACATGAATTCGTCCGGAATCGATCTTCAGTCGGAATGGCTGGAGGCGGATGGACTGGGAGGTTTCGCCTCGGGCACCATCATGGGTTGTCGAACGCGGCGCTATCATGCTGTGCTGTTGACTTCGGCGACTCCTCCTTCGGATCGCAAAGTGCTCGTCAGCGGGTTCGAAGCCACCGTCACAGCGGGGACAGACTCCTATGCGATTTCGACGCAGCACTATCTCCCCGACGTGATTAGTCCGCGAGGCTTTCAATACCTGCAGACTTTTAAGGACGAGCCGTGGCCGACGTGGGTCTATCGACTTCCCAACGGTCTGGTGATTGAGTTTGAACTCTTTGTTCCGCGCGGATATTCCGGGACCGTGCTGAAATGGCAACTGCAGAAACATGAGGGAGACGATCAGCCGCAGGGTGTTGAGCTTTTCATTCGTCCGTTGATATGTGGAAGGGATTATCACTCACTGCAGCACGAGGATTCTGCATTTTGCTTTGATGTATCGATTGAAGAGGACCGGATCACATGGCAGCTGAACGCAGAGGCTCCGGCAGTGACTGCATTCACGAATGGTGACTACACGCATGCACCCGAATGGTATCGTCAGTTCTTGTATACCGAAGAAGCAGCTCGGGGCCTGGATGCTTCAGAAGATCTGGCTTCGCCCGGAGTCCTGCGATTTCCCTTGAGCGTCGCACCTGCATTCCTGGTTCTGACCGACAATGGACCGGAATGTATTCGCCGGCATGCCGGTGAATTAGTCGATCAGCTGACACAACGGCTGGCTCTGGGAGAACGGACTCGTCGCAGTGCCTTCGCTACACGTCTGCACCGCGCAGCGGCAGACTATCTGGTGCGTCGTGGCAGTGGGCAAACGATTGTGGCAGGTTACCCATGGTTCACAGACTGGGGACGTGATACGTTTATCGCACTGCGTGGTTTGTGTCTGGCGGCCGGTTGTATTGACGAAGCAGGGCAAATTCTTACGCAATGGTCGCAGGTGATTTCGGAAGGCATGCTTCCGAATCGATTTCCGGATCAGGGGGCCGTGCCAGAATACAACTCTGTGGATGCGTCAATGTGGTACATCATCGCCGTTTATGATTATCTGAATGCGGCCAGGATTGCAGCGAAACCGAACTGGGACGCTCATCAGAAGATTCTCAGCGCTGCCGTGAATGAGATTCTGCAGCAATACATGCTGGGGACGCGATTCAGGATCGGCATGGACGAAGACGGTTTGCTGAGTGCGGGGGAGCCGGGCGTGCAACTTACCTGGATGGACGCAAAGTGTGGCGCCAGGATTGTGACGCCGCGGACGGGTAAACCTGTCGAGGTTCAGGCGCTCTGGATCAATGCACTCTGGATCGGCAGTCGTATGAATTCCTCTTGGGAGCCGGTGCGCCGCAAAGCGCGTGAGTCCTTTTTGGAACGGTTCTGGAATCCGCTGAAGAACTGCCTGTACGACGTTGTGGACGTGGATCATCGCCATGGTCAGAACGACGATTCGATTCGTCCGAATCAGATTTTCTCCGTGGGTGGTTTGCCGCTGAATCTGATGCCGGCTGTCAAGGCTCAGCATGTCGTGCAGATTGCAGAGGATCGTTTGCTGACTCCGATGGGTTTGAGAACGCTCGAACAGCGGCATCCGGACTACTGCGGAGTTTATCGAGGTGGCGTTCAGGAACGCGATGCCGCGTATCATCAGGGAACCGTCTGGCCGTGGCTGATGGGCGCATTTGTCCAGGGCTGGCTGCGTGTCCGCAGGAATTCCACGGGGAATCGTGAGTTGGCCGCGTCACATTTCGTGCAGCCGTTGCTGGATCACATGCAGACTGCCGGTCGAGGCCACGTTTCGGAAATTGCTGACGGCGACTTTCCTCATCGGCCCGGTGGATGCCCGTTCCAGGCATGGTCGGTTGGTGAGTTGTTGCGGATGCAGCAGATGGTGGCTGAATCAATATCTGGCCAGCCAACAAACGGCAATGGAACCGTTTAAACCGCGTTCACAATGAGATGCGGAGTTTTCTGTAGGGTGTGACAAGCGAGCAACGCGAGCGCGGGCACACCGAGGATTCAGCGGAAAGGTGGTGTGCCTTCGCAGCTTGTCAGCTGCTTGTCACACCCTACGAATTTCAATACTCCGGATACCATTCTGAACCTGGGTTAGAAGAGTCCGATCCCTTCACCAGACTCGATGGTGGAAATATTTTTGCATCCATCCTTTACAATACGACAATTGATGAGAGAGTACGCGGCCAGCATCTGATGTTGATGGGCAATTGTGCGGAGTTCAAAGCGATGAGAGTTAGTTGCGGGATCGGTCTGAATCGGATGCCTGATCGCTCAGGACTGTGGACGGCTGTGAGTCGCATGACGCTGGTCGGAATGCTGGTCCTGATTCCGAATACTGCTTTCAGTCAGCCGGTGCGTACGGCATGGACGACGTCCCGAATCAGCGGTTCGCCTGAACCCGCGCCGCCACTGCAGACCGTGCAGAAGTTTTCGGCGTTGAAGTTTGATCGACCGTTGCTGATTCGAACGGACTCTGCGGAACAGCGGTTGTGGGTCGTCGAGCAGGGTGGAGCGATCTCTTCGTTTCCTGATGATCCGAACGTGACCGAAGCCTCGCTGTTCGTCGATTTCCAGAAGTCGTTTTCTCAACTGATACCACATCCGGATGCCAGTGGATTCGGTTTCGCTTATGGGCTGGCTTTCCATCCGCAGTATCCGCAGATACCGGTCTGCTGGATCACATACACACTCAACTCCGCCAAAGAGAATCATCATCTGGAAGATGGAACGCGGTTGTCGCGATTTGATATTGTCTTTGACGATGCTGGTGTTCCGCACTGCGATGTCGCCAGCGAAAAAGTGCTGCTGACCTGGCTCGAAGGCGGCCACAACGGGGCGTGTCTGGAATTCGGCCCAGACGGATATCTTTACGTTTCCGCCGGCGACGGCGAAGCTCCCAATCCACCGGACCCGCGCGATGCAGGACAGGACGTCAGCAATCTGCTGTCGACAGTTCTGCGGATCGATGTGATGTCCCAGGGCGATGATCCGCTGTACAAGGTTCCTGGCGACAACCCTTTTGTGACGCTCAAAAACGCCAGGCCTGAAATCTGGGCGTATGGATTTCGAAATCCCTGGAAGATGACATTTGCACCCGATGGAGAACTCTGGCTTGGCGATGTGGGCTGGGAACTCTACGAAATGGTCTATCGCATCCGCAAAGGCGGCAACTACGGCTGGAGCATCATGGAAGGGCCGCAGCCCGTCCGTCCGAATGCCCGCCGCGGGCCTACGGAAATTCTGCCTGCTGCAATTGCGTTGCCTCATACGGATGCCGCTTCAGTCACCGGA
>JANOUN010000918.1:0-4962 GCA_031416875.1 Planctomycetota bacterium
GCCCGCACGGTTCGGAGGGAGGGGGAGCTGAATTCGTTCAGCCCTCCCTACCCCTATCACTCACTATGGGAGGAACTACACTCACAGGCGTTGTTTGTGAGTTAGGGGTTTGCTGCCCACAAAGAGGCACAAGATTCACAAGATTCACAATGGAATCAGCCGCGAATATATCACCGTCATCAATGCAGCTCAACATCCCGGTACCAATCCCCGCTCGCCGGGTAAATTCTTTTCTGCCGTTCGCCTTATTCGGTTGGCGCAGGTGCTAAACACTGCTTTGCCCACGCCTCTTCGTCGGGATGCAGCGGCGGACGAGGGCGACCCTGATAGATGTAGTCGGCGTAACCGGCGGCGTCAAAGGTCTCGTGAAGCAGTTGCTGAAGATCAAGGACGGCGTCCGGATCTTCCTGTTTGAGCGGAATGGGAATCACAGGCAATGCTTCACGGATTCTCATTGGCCACAGGCCGACTTTCGGGCGTTCATAACTGCGGCTGACCATGACAGCGTAGTCGCATTGAGCCAGGCCTTCAACCGGCATCTTTGCGCCGCCGCGCAACAGATCGATCTCCACAAAATGCACGTTGCCGGACAACAGCAGTTTGCGCTTGGCAAGGTACTGTTCTCGATCGCACATCGTGGAAAAATACGACGGACATGAATGTCCATCCTACCTGTTGCCGCCATATTTTCACTTTGATTTTGGACGAAATGCCACGATCTGGTCCGGGTTGGTTTCCAGCCGCGGACCTCCGATCAGGTCAACGCAGTAGGGAATCGCGGGCATCACGGCGTCCAGGCACTCGCGGATGGCTTTGGGCTGGCCAGGCAGGTTCACAATCAGGCAGGAACCGCGGATTCCGGCTGTCTGGCGGCTCAGGATGGCCGTGGGGACTTTCTCCAAAGACACTTTTCGCATGAGTTCCCCGAATCCGGGCATCATTTTTTCGCAGACGTCCGCGGTCGCCTCCGGAGTCACGTCGCGGATCGCCGGGCCGGTTCCTCCGGTCGTAACAATCAGGCAGCAGTGCAATTCGTCGGCCATTTTTCGCAGACTGGACGCGATCAAAGGACGGTCATCGGAAACCACCTGGTACTCCTGAATCCACGCTGAAACCAGCGTTTTTTGCAGGTATTGGCTGATTGCGGGACCGCCGAGATCTTCGTATTCACCTCGACTGGCCCGGTCTGATACGGTGAGTACACCAATTCGGGTTGGAGTTTGCATCAATGGGAACTCAAACGGACAAATCTGGCGACTCAACCGGCGGCGATTTGTGCGGCCTGGAAATCCGGATGAGTCCCCCCTGAACTGCTTCCCAATCATGGCAGTCTGTCTATCATGCAGCAACTCATTGCAGCAATGAATTGCAGCAAATGGTCCCAAAAGCGGCGATGAGATTCCTGGCGATTTTCTGTTACACTTTTGCGACACGATCCAACTATCTGAAGAGTTGCTCATACAGAGCTGACTGACAATGCCCAACACAACTTCAAGTCCATCTTCGTCTCCTGCGTTTCTGGAGACGTCGGCTTCAGGTGCCGAGCCTGGCCATGCGTCCGGAACTCAACCTGCGAAAATTCAGTTTCAGCTGGGTGCTCAAAACCTTGAGTTTGCCGAATCGCAGCTGGAAAATTATCTGCGCGATCGCAACGCGGTGTCGCCGGACTGGCGCGAGTATTTCGACGACCTGAAGATTGTCGATTCCGGACTGACAACGGAAAGTATGCAGGTGCCCTTTCAGGCGCACAGTATTTTTCGCAGGTCCACCGCCGCACGAATTGATCCCTCAACGTCCGACGCGGTAATCCTTCAGGAGCGACTCGAACAGTTGATCCGCAGCTATCGCGTGCGCGGCCACATTATTGCGAAGATCGATCCGCTTAACGCCGAACGTCCGAAACCTGCCGAACTTGATCCAGCGTTCTACGGATTTACCGATGAACACATGAGTCGCAAGTTTTCGACTCAATGGGCCGGCGGTCCGGACACCCGGACGCTGCATGAAATGCTGACGTGGTTACAGACAACGTACTGTCGTTCGATTGGTGTGCAGTTTATGCACATCGACAGTATGCAGGTTCGTCAGTGGCTGCAGGATCGCATGGAACGTACGGCGAATCGCCTGAAGCTGTCGCGATCTGAGCAGATCCGCATTCTGGAACGACTCAGCGACGCCGTCGTCTTCGAAGAATTCGTGCAGAAGAAATACGTCGGCGCGAAGAGCTTTTCGCTGGAAGGGGCAGAGAGCCTGGTTCCGCTTCTGGACATGGCGATTGAACGAGCGGGAAGTCAGGGCACTGAACTGATCGTGCTGGGAATGGCTCATCGCGGGCGACTCAACATTCTCGCCAACATCATGGGCAAGAAACCGTCAAAAATTTTCCGCGAGTTTGACGACGTCGATCCGCAGTTGAAAATGGGTCGTGGTGACGTGAAGTATCACCTTGGATACAGCACGGATCGGATGACGTCGTCCGGTCAGAAAGTTCACCTCACGCTGTGCTTCAATCCCAGCCATCTGGAGTTTGTGAATCCGGTGGCACTGGGGCGGCTGCGGGCCAAGCAGGATCGCAGCGGCGATATCGACCGTCGCAAGAGCTGCGTCATTCTGATTCACGGCGACGCGGCGTTTGCCGGTGAAGGTGTCAGTCAGGAAACAATGAACCTGAGCGAACTTCCGGGCTATCAAACGGGCGGTACAGTTCACATCATCGTGAACAATCAGATCGGTTTTACGACTTCGCCTTCCGAAGCCCGTTCCTGCACGTACGCGACCGATGTTGCGCGCATGCTGCAGATTCCGATCTTCCATGTGAATGGTGAAGATCCGGAAGCGGTCGCCCAGGTCGTGCACCTGGCGATGGACTTCCGCGCGAAATTTCATCGCGACGTGATTATTGACATGTACTGTTTCCGTCGGCGAGGCCACAACGAAGGTGATGAGCCCGCGTTCACGCAGCCTGCCATGTATAAGCTGATCCGCAGTCGCCAGACCGTGTTCAACAGCTTCCTGGAATCTCTCGTCTCGCTTCGCGAAGTGTCGAAAGAAGAAGGTGCGGAGATCGTTGCGCGGCGCGGCCAGATGCTGGAAGAAGAATTGCTGGAAGCCCGCAAAGACGGTTTCCGGTATCTTGAAGATAGCGGCGGCGGCATGTGGAAAGGTTACTTCGGCGGAGACTCGCGCGAAGCCGATTCGCCGCCAACCGCTGTTGCTGCCGATGTCATTCAGCGCGTCATGCAGGCGCTCACGACTCCGCCGCACGGTTTCACACCACACGCAAAGGTGGAGCTGGTCCTGAAATCGCGCCGTGAAATGGCCGCTGGTGACAAATCTTTCGACTGGGGCGGTGCCGAGATCGCGGCGATGGGAACCCTTGTCGCTGAAGGAATTCCATTGCGTTTCAGTGGTCAGGACGTCCGACGCGGTACCTTCAGTCATCGCCACGCGGCGCTCTACGATGCAAATGATGGTCGGGTCTGGATGGGATTGCAGGATCTGACAGCGCACCCTGAGCGTGTGGAGATTGTCAACAGCCCGCTGTCAGAAGTCGGCGTACTGGGCTTTGAATATGGCTACAGCCTGGACTGTCCTGACGGCCTGGTGATGTGGGAGGCCCAGTTCGGCGACTTTGTCAATGTGGCCCAGGTCATCATTGATCAGTTTATCGCCAGCGGCGAAGACAAATGGAAACGCCTGAGCGGCATCGTGCTGCTGCTGCCCCACGGCATGGAAGGGCAGGGGCCTGAACATTCCAGCGCGAGGCTGGAACGTTTTCTGGCGATGGCCGCCGACGACAATATTCAGATTGTGAATCCGACCACTCCGGCTCAGTGTTTTCACATGTTGCGGCGTCAGGCGCTGCGACGCTGGAAAAAGCCGCTGATCGTGATGACACCGAAAAGTCTGCTGCGTCACAAGGATGCGGTCTCATCGCTGGCCGAGTTGTCCCACGGTGAGTTTCACGAAGTTTTGCCGGATGTTGCGAAATCCCCGGAAGACGTCAAGCGGATCCTCCTGTGTTCGGGCAAGGTCTATTACGATCTGATGGCGTATCGGGAGGAAGCCAAACGTGATGACGTGGCCATCATCCGCATCGAGCAGCTCTATCCGTTTCCGGCGAAAGCACTGGCAGCAGAGTTATCGAAGTATTCAACAACCGCACCGTTGTTCTGGGTTCAGGAAGAACCTCGCAACATGGGTGCGTGGGGTTTCTTGAGAACTCGTTTCGGCGAACGTCTGCTGGATCAGTATCCTTATCGGGGAATCTGTCGTCCGGAAGCCGCCAGCCCCGCGACGGGTTCCGCAACCAGTCATAAGATCGAACAACAAAACATTCTGAAACAGGCATTTGAACTGGTATGAGCACGCAGGACATTGAAATCAAGGTTCCTCAACTGGGTGAGTCCATTTCGGAAGCCTTTGTCGGCGAATGGTATGTGAAAGAAGGCGCGTACGTCGCGCCGGATGCCAGAGTTGTGGGACTTGAAACCGACAAAGCAACGTTTGATATCCCTGCGCAGGCGGGCGGTATCCTCAGCAAGATTCTGAAGAACGCCGGCGAGACCGCCACGATCGGCGAAGTCATCGGATTTCTGCGCCGCGCCGAAGCTCCAGCGGCCAGTGCGGCACCAGCAGTCGCTCCGACGGCGTCGACTCCCGCCGCGTCCGCCGCGTCCGTCTCGAAGTCCGCGGATGCCAAAGGCGGTGGACATGTGATGCCTGCGGCAGAACGTCTGATGGCAGAAAACAAACTGGCCGCAGGTTCAGTGCAAGGCACCGGGCCAGGCGGACGAGTCCTCAAGGAAGACGTGGTGCGCACGGTGCAGTCAGGAGCAGCTCCGGTGCGCGTCGGCGGAATTCGCGAGACCCGCAAGATGCCGCTGAGCCCGATTCGGCAGACGATCGCCAAACGCCTTGTCGATGCACAACAGACTGCCGCGTTACTGACGACGTTCAACG
>JANOUN010000919.1:0-3258 GCA_031416875.1 Planctomycetota bacterium
CCGGCAGAAAGGACCTACTCCAATCGCAGTCAGCGTGAAGTTTCCGCAGCGACCAGATTTCCCAGTTGCTCGGCGGACAACTTCTCCGGCCAGTTTCCAGAGAGGACGACGTTTCGAATCTGCACGGCAGACGTGTTGCGATCGTGGTAGAAGCCGATGTGACGATTTGAGATGTCCTCGACTGGCCGCTCGCAGATTTCTTCACCGTTGAGTGACAGGCTGACTTTTCCCCCGGTCAGTTTCATGGTCAACAGATTCCAGTCCGCGTTTTTTAACGGCAGCGTTTTGGGACCTCGGCGGTTCAGCGGTTCCACGATGGCGTTGTCGGCGCCCAGTCCCGTCCATTCGTTTTCGTTGTCGGTCAACCAGTGCATTCGTACGCCGCCGGTTTCCCAGTTCAAAATCTCCATTCAGCGGATACTTGAACAACAACAAGTCGTCCCCGGGTCCGGACAACCGCTTAATGTGGTCCTCGTGGGTCAGCCAGATCGCTCTGTCGGAGCCCGTGGATGTGCCAGTAAGCGTCTGATCATCGGCAACAATCCACAACACCGGAGTTTCATAGAGCACCGTCTCAGGATCAGTCGCCGGAAATTGCCAGCATCGGGCTTACGTATGCCAGCGCCGAATTCCGGGCAGCCGATTCAATATTCACGTGCAGCCCGTCGGACTGAAGATCGATGCCTTGAATCGCTGGAGTGCCCCTGTTCGGCGCGGCGCGAAACTTCGACAGGAACGCCTGCTCGGTGGCTTTCGTAAAGTCAAATTCAAACGAATCGGCAAGCGCCGCCCGCTCGCGATCGAGTTCGTCCGTCTCTGTTCCCCGCAATTCCTGCTCACCAGTCGGCGGCAGCACCTTCGGCCAGTCGCCTTTCAGAACGACGTTGCGAACCCGAGCTTCCGACTGATCACAATAATAAAACAGGCCAAACGTGCGGTCATTTGTGGGCTCAAGTCCGCCTTCGAATATGGGGACTCCGTTCAACGACAACGCCAGTGTGTCACCGGTGATGCTCAGTGACAGTTGATTCCATGCGTCCTGCCTGAGCGGAAGCGATGTGACAGCAATGCGATTGCCCTCATGCGACGTATTCAGCGGATCCAGAGTCGTCAGATCCCAGAGACTATTCGTCACCCAGTGATTCTGCACGCCAGCCTTTTCAAGCAGCAAAGCTCTACGTCCGATCGCCGGATGCACATGCGCTTCGCCCTCACGATGAAAGAACTCGTACGTAATCTGGCTGTTCCAGACGATCGGCCAGTGATAACGCAGCAATCGCTCGGCGAACGTGCCGGCGAGCTCCGGTTCCCGACGGCCGACGATTTGCGTGGTTCCGGATGAATCTTCTTCCAGGTTCCAACTGAGCTTCTCCGGATACCACGGATCCTGGTCCCATGGCACCCAGCCATGCAGATGCGTCACCGGGTGCGTTGTCTTTTCGGTCCCGGCTGCAGTCGCCCATGCCGCTGTTCGGTGCTCCGAAATCCGAACCTGATCCGGAATCACCGGATCGCCCGTAATCTGCACATTGCGAAGATTCCCGTTGCCACCGCCTGGGTTGCGGAATGCCACCCACGGATCGTGGCCCTCCGGCAGCGATTCCTCACAGACAAGGTGGCTGTTGATGTATCGTGAACACACACCATCCCGCACATCCACTCGAAAGTGAATCCAGTCATCCACTCGCGCGAGTTGCGGATCCACGGACTCGGAACGATCGATCCGATAGAGTTCGCCCACCTGAACGGACTTGTGATCGTGAGCCGGAGTGATCCACGATCCCGCGACAAATGGAAAAATCTCTTTCCAGCCAAAGCCGGTGCAGTCACATTCCAGCGAATAGTTGCCTCGCAGTGGGCTGGCGAAGAACAGGAATTCGTCATCCATGTAAGCCAGAGTCTTCACCGCACCATCGGATAACTGGACGTGGCCGGAAGGTATTCCGTTGCCATGTCCCCACGAATGAATGCGGGTGGCCCAGTTCCAGGACTTCAGATCCGGAGCCGCGTTCCATGGCTGTGACTGTCCTGCAGACGGCAGCCGTCGATGTTGAATTCGTCCCATGAGGCTGGCTATGAAGCGGTCCCATTCCATCGGACCGCTGCAATTCTGCTGACGAATCTGTGAATCCAGCATGCTGACAAGAAACTGCAGCGATTCATCCAGCAGGATTCCCTTCTCGACCGCCAGCGAGACGAGCAGCGTCTCCGGCATTCGATCCATAAGCGAAGGGAATCTTTTCAACAGGAAGCGGTTGTAGATCTGATCAACTGCGAGTTTCGCAGCCTCTTCGTCACCCTTCGCGATCGCAATCATCGCCAGCATCGACAGGCGACAGCGTTCCTGCACTTCACCATGGACTGCGGCCATCTGCACGGCAAATCGCAACTCATCCAGTTTTCCGAGTTCCCTCGCGGTCTCAATCAGGTCAAACGCCGGCGACACCAGATTGCCGCCCGTATGAATCCGCCGTTCTCCACGCTCAACCCCCACGCGCTGTCGTTCAATATCAAACGGATGGTCATCAATCTGTGGCACGGCAGGATCAGTTGGAGTCTGCTTTCCGGCCAGGCGAAAGTCGCTATGACTCTTCGACGGCAACACCCAGCCCCGCAGATACTCGTATCGAGGCTCCACGGGCATTTGCTTTGCCTTCAGCCGCACCGCGACGATATTGTCCGCCAGCACGTCGTGTTCAAATAGATCCGCAACACGTGGTGTCTGAATTGTCGAGGCAACGTTCCCTGCAGAGTCGTCACTTTGTTTTTCATCACATGCTGCGCATGGAGAATCGAAACCAATCGTCATCAACGCAACGATGATTCCGAGAGTCTGCCAAAGCTGACGCAACCACACAGCTGTTTTCATCGGTCCTCTGCACACACGAATGACTGAGTCCCACTTGCGTCGATGCTGTATTCATAGTCGCCGCAAACTGCCGTCTCACGCACAGATTGTCTCCACATTGCCGCGAACTTCGCTCAGAACCAGATCGCTGCGCAGGTAACGCAACTGGGCTTGGCGGCGCGGACTGCCGGTTCCCACGCGGGCTCCGACGGGGAGTGACCGGATACTTGCCGGCCCCGAGGCACCGGCGGGAAGGACGAGCGCGTCGGCCGTCGCGCCGCGGGTGGGAGTGGCCGCGAGAACCAGACCTGGCACAGGCTCAGTGGGGAGATCCTTGAGGCTGTGGACGGCGATGTCCGCGCGACCGTCCAGCACGGCGTTCTGCACTTCGCGCGTGAAGACTCCGAGGC
>JANOUN010000920.1:0-2061 GCA_031416875.1 Planctomycetota bacterium
CATGTGAGTCAGCAGGATCTGTTTCACCAAGAACCAAACGAAGTGGTGTTCCGCGTCGCTAGAATTGATGACTTCATCAAGCGTTTGGTAAAGGCGATTGTAAGCGAACGGGTGCGTCGTTGAAGAAACAGGCCTGAAGTGGATTTCCGGAACAGTCAACCAGCATAGTGCCGAGGCGATTCCGAATAATGTGAGTATCCGCTCAACCTCACAGAGGCCGCCCGTCGAGGCTGCTTGGCACAGCCAACTCGCTGCAAAGGAATCAGTTTCTCGCTCAATCTCAACCGTTGATTCTTCGTGTCTCTGCTCAAGGTGCCGCAATTCATGCATCAGAATGAAAGTCGTTGCGCTTTGAAAAATCACGGTCCCTTGCAGCCGCTGCTTTTCTGAGAGCTTGCGTTTCCCACTTTTCGTTACATCAGTTGGCTCCCCCACCTTTGCCGCAAACATGGGATCGCGGTCTGCCAGGTCATGATATGCCGCCCATCCAAGAAGTTCATTGGCGACAACCAATTGCTCTTTCTTTTCCTGCTGGGTTAGCGATAGGAATTCTCGTGCCAGTGTTGTCAACAGAACTGCTGCGGCATGGCAGTGAACTTCAAGGCGGATGGATGCCTTGTTGCCAATAGTGATCGTGTTTGGAGTGCCAAGCGTGGCACGAAAGACTCGAAACGGCGTTTCATCATCTACAACCCAAACGGGGTTCGTTGCGTTCAGAATCTGATCAAGTCGGTCGGTGCGCTCGAATGCAAGCGGAGCCAGATACAGTTTGCGGACGGCATCCTGAAGTGGACCCCGGAAATCGGACCAGTCGCGCGCGAACTTTAGGTGGTGATGCGGCGTCGTGGGTTGCGGGTGTTGAAGACATCCCAGGGCGTTCGGTTTTCGAGGCTCTGGTGAGGGCGATGGTGGCAGTAGAATGTAAAGTACTCTGACAGTCCCTTATAACAATCGGCTCCAGTGAGATACGCCTTGAGGTACACATCTTCGTATTTCACACTTCGCCATAATCGTTCAATAAACACGTTGTCCAATGCACGACCTTTCCCGTCCATGCTGATCTGAATTTCACGCGACAACAATCGCTCCGTGAAACTCGAACTCGTGAACTGAGATCCCTGATCAGAATTGAAAATCTCCGGCTGGCCGAATTCGAAGGCCGCATCCAGAGCTTCAATGCAGAACGAAACATCCATGCTGTTCGACAGTCTCCAGGAAAGAACGAAGCGGCTGTACCAGTCCATCACGGCCACCAGATACAGGTAACCATGAGGCATCGGGATGTAGGTAATATCAATGCACCAGACTTGATTCGGACGCTCCACTTTCATGTCGCGAAGAAGGTACGGATAGACTTTATGTCCGGGCGCAGGGCGGCTTGTCGAAGGACCGGGGCACAGTCCTTCGAGGCCCATAATTCCCATCAAACGCTGTGTTCTCTTCCGATTCACCTCATAGCCGGAGCGACAAAGAAACGTCGTCATGTTGCGACTGCCCCAGAACGGAGTCTTCAGATATTGCTCGTCAATCAGACGCATATACAACAAGTTGTCAGGCGTCTCCGGAACTGGCTCGTAATACAATCGAGATCGATGGATACCAAGCAGCTCGCACTGACGACGCACGCTCAAATGCGGATTGCCGAAATCGATCCACGTCAAGGCCTCTTCACTGCTCACTGGTCTTTTTTTTTAACCACTCCACTTCGACTTTCAGGCGACCGATCTGTTCGTAGAGTTCATGCACTTCTGGCTCATCAGATTTCGCGGACTTCTTCGTGCTGCCTTCGAAGAGTTCCTCTGCACCCTCCAGTAATTGACGCTTCCACAACATTACCTGGTTCGGATGAACCTTGTGCTCCTGAGCCAACTGACTCAACGTCTTGGTTCCGCGAACCGCCTCTATGGCAACCTTCGCCTTAAAGCTGCTTCCAAAACTTCGTCGCTTCCGTGTCATCTTCTGCTCCAGAAAATGCCACTCTAACCGACCCTCTTTCTACACCATAGACAAGTCTGATTCGCCACACCTTAGCGACTGGTCCGATTTCCGGGGTCCACTTCA
>JANOUN010000921.1:0-5944 GCA_031416875.1 Planctomycetota bacterium
CCTCAGGGTTGACCTGAGGGCTGGAATCGGTTTCGGTGTTCCTCAGGCGTGCAACGGCGGTCGAGCGGGAATCATGCCGCCGATCCGAATGATCTGAATGCCGTTCATGTTGAGGTTCATGTGCGACACTTTAGGAGACAGGTGGCCGGATCGTCAACGAGAAACCCGCTGTGAAATCCCTGGAAGCATCGTTCGCGGGAATTTGGGACTGAAACCGGCGTAAAAGACAGTCGAAACAGAGCCAGGGCGTAGAATCTGCTGAAGTGCAAGCTTCAGCCTGCAGGCAGCGGGTGGCGTCAGTGTCGTCTGAAACAGTTTCCGGGGTCGGGTGGGGTGTCGATTTAGAATCAACCCGAAGCGTCAGCGAGGCAAAAAGCCTGCAGTCCTCGCTGACGCTTCGGGTTCGTATTGAGAATGCCAACCTGTACAAACATTAATTCAACTCTCTGCGAACGCCATTCCGCTCACAACACAAACAGCGCAACATCCTTATGGCCGATCCGGAAATCACAACACCGCCAGCCCCTCGAACCATTTCCGGTCGTTGGCTGGTGATCGGGATGTTTGCGATGGGTATCACAGCAACGGGGTTGCTGTACGCGTACTCGACACTGCACCTTGGTCCATTCAGGCCGCTCCAGGACGCGATCGTCAAGGAATTTCCAGGATCCTCTCCGCGGGTCGATGGCGGAAAAAAAAGGATGCAGTTGGGTACTCCCACGATCTTGCGCATCCTGATGAAGTCCGAAATAGATCCGTTGTCGGAGAGCGAAGAGCCCGTGCGTAAGATGATGGCCATGCGACAGCGGATCGCTGAATTAGCCCTTGAAAAAGTGACACTTCCGGACCTTGCGATCATCGAACTGCACGTCTACAAGCTCGTGCAGGAAGATCAAATCCTCAAACGATCGTACCGCCTGGACCTCAAGTCCGGTGCGGAGTGGATTGAAATTGATCAGCGCGGTGAGCCGGTCCCGTCCCCAGCGGATGCGAAATGACGCTTTCCGGCCAGTTGCACTGAATGCGGTCCTATCGTATGCCGGTTCCTGCATGGAATGCGGTTTACGCTCCGCGTACCAGTCTTACGATTTCACGAGCTTCACGGGACGTCTGAGTAATCTCATCCCAGCGCGATGATTCAATCGCTTCCTTCTTCGCCAGCCATGAACCGCCGACGGCCAGCACATCGGGGTCGGACAACCATGCCGAAAGATTACTCGTAGTGACGCCGCCAAGGGGAATGTACTGTAATCCCAGATGTGCATACGGGGCTTTGATGCTGGCCAGCATGTTCAGACCACCGCTGTGTTCAGCCGGGAAAAACTTCAGCAAACGGCACCCCGCCTGCACGGCAACGTCGATATCGGTCGGAGTGGCGACACCGGGAGCAAACGGCAGGTTCAGCTGATCGGCTCGGCGAATCACCACAGGATTTGTGCCGGGAGCTACACCAAACGCGGCTCCGGCCTCCACAACCTGTTCAACCTGTTCCGGAAATAAAATCGTGCCAGCTCCAGCGAGCATTTCCGGAACTTTTTTCACGATAGCGGAGAGGCAGTCCAGAGCCTGCGGTGTTCGCAGCGTCAACTCCATAATGTCCACGCCGCCGTCCAGCAACGCCTTCGCCAGCCTGACCGCGCGATCGGGATCATCCACGACCATGACCGCAATCACTCCCGTGCGGCGAAATCTGTCCAGTTGAGAATCACTCAGTAACAGGCTCATGATTCTGTCCCGACTCCGGATTTACGTGCCGGAAGGAAACCGATCCCCAACGCCACCAGCATCGATATCCAGAAGATCCAGAATTCCGGGCGCGTATAACTGTGGAAATCCACAGCATGCCGATTTGCCTCAGAATTAAATCCCCAGTCCGCAAGCAGCTTGAGTCCGATGACAATGACCAGTATGTAGGCCGACAATTCAAACCGTGGAAATTTTTCAAGCAGTCTGATGAACATCACTGCCGCAACACGCATCAGAAGGATTCCCAGCAGCCCACCCGTCACGACAACCCATAACTTCGGATGAAAGGCATTCTTCGGATGGTCAGCCGGAGGAGCACCGACCAGTGCGATCGCGGCAAGAATAGAATCGACGGCGAACGCAATATCTGTGAGTTCGATGACAGCCACCGTCATCCAGAAGCTGCGACCAGCCCGCAGTCGTGCTTCCGGAATTGGCATCGGAACACGCTCTTTGATTTCCAGCATTTCCTGGTCGGGGGTGAGTGCGGCACCGGTCTCAGCATCCCGCAGTTCGAGGCCACCCGCAGCGTCGGCACTGATTGTTTCGTTTCTTTCTTCCTTCGATTCAAAGAACAGGTGTTTGACAGCAATATAAATCAGGTAACCACCACCGATCAATTTGACGATGTGCCATTTGAGCAGATAGCTGGCTGTGGCGACCGCCAGGATGCGAAACACGAACGCACCGACCAGGCCGTATGTGAGTGCTCGCCCCTGCAACGGCTTGGGAACCCGCTTGGCCAGCAGTCCCAGCACCAGCGCATTGTCAATCGACAGCAGTCCTTCCAGCAGCACCAGCAGCAGGATGACAAACAGATCCTTATTCTCAAACGTCTGGCCCCAGAACAGCACAGTACCATCGGCCAGTTGAAACAAATGGAACATGGAGACAGGATCCGCAGCAAAGTCGTGCCAGGGGCGAAAAGTTCGTGCGTCCCGAAGACGTGGCCCGGCAGAAGCCTGGATGTTAGTTCACACGTCCTGGAAAGTCAGTGCCGAGTCCGGACACGCACCGACGTTTCTCAGGGAATCCTCATTCCGCCGACTGTTCAAAGTGATGCCGAGCAGCTCGACCGCTGATCGACTTCTTTTCGAGAAGTTCGGCAGCAATCTGGTCGATTGCATTTCTGTGGCGTGTCTGATGCAGGAGATGTTCGGTCTTGGCCAGCAATCGCCGCGTCAGTTTGTCAGCCTGTCCCTGGCCGCTCCGCATCACGGCAAGACGGCGGACAGACTGCAAATCCATCGCCGCACCTGTCCAGTTGTAGGCACCTGAGTGAATCGCTTCCGCCACGACGCCTGCCAGCAGTATCAGGATGTCGGTTTCCAAACGATCCTGCGACGCGCGAGACACGCCCTTCCGAAGTTCACAATGGCCGAGACGACGCTGATCGGGCAGAATGCTGACCTTCTGCACCGGCCGATCAAAGACCAGCGCCATCACCGCGTGCCCCGCTTCATGGTAGGCGGTGCAGAGTTCCTGCGATTGTTCATTCGTGCTCATGGGTGGCCGTGCAAAAAATTTCGACCGAACCAGGAAGATCGATCACACATAGTCCTTCTTCAGTCGAAATTCCGGGTGCGTCGTTAACCACGCATCAATCCGATTTTGTCGGGACAGCGCGACCGGGATGAAGTCGAGCGCTTGTTGCAGGCGGTCGTTTGGTTCTGCACAGCTGAATCTCAGGAACCCTCCGCCGGCTTCGCCAAAGCATTCGCCGCCCAGACACGCGACGCCGAACTTGTCGTCTGCCGCTTCCAGAAAATACAGGGCCAGTCCGTGGCTGGTGATTTTCAAACGATTGCAGATCGGTTTCACACCGGCAAAGACGTAAAATGTGGCCGTGGGATCCAGAGCCGAAAAGCCTTCGATGCGATTCAATCCCTGAGTCAACAGCATCACTTTCTCCCGAAACTTCAGCATCGTTTCATCGCGCTCTTTTGAATCCCGTTCCAGAGCCGCTCGCCCGGCAAGTTGCACGATTGGCGGAGTGCATGACAACGTGGTATTGATCATCTTGCCGATCGCCTCAATGATCCCGCGCGACGACGCGCAGAAGCCGAGTCGCCAGCCGCTCATCGAATACGACTTGCTGAACGTATACGCCGCAACGCACTGATCCAGCATTCCCGGTTGAGCCAGCAACGAATCGTGTTTGCCTTTCCAGATCATGTGGCAATAAGGTTCGTCGCTGAACACGGCGACGTTGCGACCTCGAATCAGATCGGCAATGTCCCGCAGATCCTGCTCGGTCGTCACACCGCCCGTCGGATTGTGAGGCGAATTCAGAAAGATCGCGCGAGGCGCAGGATCGTTATTCAGAAAGTCTTCGATGTCTGCAACCTGCGGGCGGAATTCCGTCTCCTGCTTCAAAGGCTTCAGCACGGCCCGCGCAGCGCGCCGCTGGATATTGGGCAGGTATGTCGGAAAGTGCGGGCTGAACACAAGACAGCCGTCACCAGGGCCAAGAAATGCTTCGCAGAAAAACTGTTCAAAGACTTTCGCTCCCGGACCGACGGCAATGTTTTCTGCCTCAACCGGAATGGAAAACTCGTTCTTCAGAAACTTCGCGGCCGACTCTCGGAATTCCGGAATCCCTGGCGAGGGACAGTAGTGTGACTGGTTATCCTGAATCGCCTGCAGGCCTGACTGAATCGCGGATGCCGTGCTGTTAAAGGGACTGTCACCGATCTCCAGTTCAACGACGTCTTTGCCCGCGGCTTTGAGTTTCTTTGCAACCGCCAGGACGGTGAAAGCGGTTTCGACGTTCAATGATCGGGCAAATTCACTCAACTGAGCGGACATAAATGACAATCCTGAAAGTGTCGGCGACAACCCGTGACGCACGGGTTGATCTCATCGTCCTGCCGGTTACGATGCGTCGCTGAATCCAGGCAGGATGTAGTGCCGTACGTGCTTTCGCAGACGACATCCCCAACTCAATCATAAAAGCAGACTGTTTCATGTTCAACCGCGCACGATTAATGGATCTCGTTCGGGAACGAGCCCTCAAGTTTGGCGAATTCACGCTGGCCTCCGGAAAAAAGTCCACTTATTACCTGGATGGCAAACAGGTCACGCTCAGTGCCGAAGGATTGATGCAGATTTCGTACGGACTGCTGGAACTGCTGCAGGACGTGGAATTCACTGGCTTTGGAGGGATGTCGATCGGAGCGGATCCGATCGTCGGCGGAGTGCTCGTGGCCGCCGCCGCCCAGAATCGCCCGATGCAGGGCTTCATGGTTCGCAAAGAGGCCAAAGGCCACGGGACTCAACGCTTCATCGAAGGCCCGATCCAGCCGGGTGACAGAGTCGTGATCGTCGATGATGTTGTCACCACCGGAGGCAGTGCTCTGGAGGCCGTTGATCGAGTGGAAGAATTCGGCTGCAAGGTCGTCCATGCCGTCGGCATCGTCGATCGCCTTCAAGGCGGCCGAGCCGCATTCGAAGCCCGCAGCATTCCTTTCAGTGCATTGCTGACCGTTCAGGATTTTGGCATCACGCCGCCTGCGTAGCTCAGTCGTTAATGGCGCTAGCTGCAAAAGTCTTGCGGATGTCGATGCGGGTAAATCGCGGGATTGAACATTGGCTCCTGGAAAAAACTGTAATCTTCCATTCTGTGAATGCGGAAACCTACCCTTCCCGCGTTGTGGTTTCATGGATCGGGCATGATATTCTGGACGCGTAAAATCGGAGTCTCAACCGGGCTGGGAGTTTCTGGACGCAGTTCCCGGTCAGTTCTTGCCACTCAATCGTCGCCGCTGGGACGAAGTTTGCCGACGAACCGGCAAAACCTGTCGGCTCAACGCCACAGGGCAATGATGAACGGTCGTAAGCGTACACCAGGACCATAATTGACGAGCCGCTTATCGTAGTGGGTTTCCAGTTTCTGTATCAAGACATGGAGACCTAACGAATGGCTCGTATGAAGAGTGCTGAGGTGTGGGCGTTATGGCGAGATCGGTTACGGCGGTTTGAGAGTTCCGATTTGACGGTTGTGGCCTTCTGTGATTGGGAAGGTGTATCGCAGGCGGCGTTTTATGTGTGGCGGAAAAAGCTGCAGGCCGATTCCGGTCTGCCATCCCGGAAGACTGTCGCAAGGGAATCGAGCAGGTTGGCGTCGGCACCAGCTTTATGCAGATTCTGCCAGGCGTGAGTCGGACACACGATACGGTCGCGAAAGTCGTGATGACAC
>JANOUN010000922.1:0-4139 GCA_031416875.1 Planctomycetota bacterium
TTTGAACGCGGTGCGGGCTTCGACTGCAACCGAATCTCCTATGCCGCATCAAAGGCTTCGCCGCCCTGTCTGGTGCCAGCCGACGGAGCGGCTCGCCTACGTAGGTCCGCCGCTCCGTCGGCGGACATCTGTCGATTTGCTGAAATCAGGGTGTTGCCAGTCCCAGCTTCTTCAATTGCTGTCCGTTATTGGCATTCCACAGATAGACGTTGCCCCCTGCATCTCCGGCCGCAGCGATACTGCTGTCCGGCGTGACGGCAATCGTGTGGAGCCAGGTGGTGACATCGCCGAGATTTCTGACGAGGCCGCCGTTTGATGCGTTGTGGATCCGCACCAGCTTATCGCCGCAGGAGGAGATGATATTGTCAGTCTCGCCGATAAACTGAACCGACGTCACGTGGCGTCCAAAGTTCTCAATCGTGCGCTGCTGATCGCCAGTCTCAGCGTCCCAGACTTTGACGGTGTTGTCAGCTCCGGAGGTCGCGATCATCTGGCCGTCGCGCTTCCAGGCAACCCCGAGAACATAGCTCGTGTGGCCTTCGAACCGCCGCAGTTGCTGGCTGGTGGAGATTTCGAACGTGCGCAGGTACTTGTCTGCTCCGCCAGATGCGATTCGCTTCCCATCAGGCGAAAACTTTGCCGCATAGATCACGTCGTCATGAGCTTGCGGCAGATACAGAACTCGACTTCCGTCCGCGACGTTGAAGACCTGCAGTTCGCCGCGTCGAGATGGAATTCCACTGGCAATCAGCAACTGCGATGAATCGGCATTGAAATCGACTGCCGTGACGCGATGAGCCACCAGGTTTGGATCTTCGATATTCCCAATCGTGCGTTCCAGAACCCAACCCGGATTCGAATCCCATAAACGCAGTGACTGATCATCCGACGCGGACGCCAGAGTGTGTTCACCCACAAATGTGACGGCCTTGATCGCAGCCGTGTGTCCTGCAAACGCTCCCAGAGCCGTCCCGGTTTGGGCATCCCATGTGTGTATGCTCGCGAAATCACCGCTTGTGGCCAGCACCGAACCGTCGGGTGAAAATGCAATGCTGTACAGAGGCAGATCGGATTCCTGAAGCTGCGTCGTCGCGGTTGCCACAGCTGTCTTCGTCTCCGCCAACAAAGCCTCTGAACGCGTCACAGCGTCTTTGCGAATCGGCACAGCCTCCATCGCGATGGTCAGTTCTTTAGCCGCCAGCACTTGCTGTTGAGCCAACAGATTCTGCAGGGATTCTGCCACTTTCAACGCCGCGACAGCGTCGTTGTAAGGTTTCTGCACAGTCTCAAGTTTCTGCGCCGCGGCATTGGCCAGTGTTGACATGGCTGTCGCGTTGTCTGTGGGTGCCTGCACCGCGGCTGCCATCGCTGTGGAATGCAGTGTGGCCGCTTCCATCTGCGTTTGAGCGACGGTGACCTTCGCCTTAAGCTCTTCGTTGAGCGGTTCGCTGCCGGATGCCTGCTGCAGTCGTCCAAGTCTGGCCTGAGCCAGTACCATTTCTGCAGCCGCGAGTTTTACTGACTGTGCCGCAAGCTGCTTCGTTGCGAGTGCTGTTTTCGCAGCCCCAGAAGCATCGATGGCCGCCTTTTCGGACGCCGTCTTTTCTGTAAACGCCGTTTCCATCGCCGTCTTCTTTGTCTGCACGTCAGCGGTTGCCGCCGTCAGCATGTCAGTCAGCGATTTCTCGGACGATGTCTTCAATGGCAAATCCTTTTCGGCGGCATCGGCCAGTTGCTTCGCGACGTTCAGGCGAGTGGCCACGGCGGATTCCTGCTGCTGAGCCCGGGACAGTGCGATGCGGCGACGAATGTCGCCTCGCATTTCAGCGACCTGCTGACCATTGATGTTGAACAGTTTCGCCGTGTGATTTTCGCTGGCAGACGCAATTCGCTGCACATCGGGAGCAACCGCGATCGCCGCCACTGTTCCGCCATTGTTGTACTGCTGCATCTGCTGGCCGTTGTCGAGATTCCAGCGACGAATGGTGGAATCCGTGCTCCCGGAAAAGACCTGTCGAGGGTTCTGCGGAATGCGCGCCAGCGAAGTCACCGGTCCGCCGTGTCCGGGGATCTGTTTCATCGCAGTGACATTCCATTGAAAGACTCCGACCGGTGACGCTGTCAATGCGATGGTTAGAGTCCTGTTCGGATCAGCGTTTGGAATCACAGGCAGCATGGCGCAACCGACGGCGACTCCAGTATGACCAGAGAATTTTTGCAGCAGCGCGCCGGTCTGAGTGTCATGCAGTTGCGCGGTCGGTTTGTCACCGTTTGAAACCGCAAGTATCTGCTTGCCATCCGCTGAAAAAGCAACTCGATGAACCGGACCGGCAAATCCTGTGAGCTGCTGCGATCCAGCGCCGGCACCCGATGTATTCCAAACACGGACCAAATTGTTGTCGCCGGCGGTCGCAAGGAACTGACCGTCAGTTGAAACCGCCAGATCGTTTACGGGGGCTCCGTGACCTGTATTGAACGTCGCCTGGCCGGTCTGTGGTGAGAACCCTCGCAGCGATCCATCCGCAGCCGCGACGAACACTAACGGGTTGTTCGGATGAAATGCCATCGCCCGGACAGGCTGTGTATTTCCGTCGAGATGTTGCAGGAATCGCGGCGATTGCACAGAGATCACTTCGTTCGCACGAGCGACCAGCAGAGATGTGGACGCGGTGAAGACTGCGGCCTTTACCCTTGGATCAGTGAATCCTTCGCGAAACCGCGCGGTCGTCGCGTTGAAGACGGAGACTCGACCGTCGGCGCTGACGACGGACAACAACTGAGCGTCCTGTGAAAAACTCAGCGAAGTCGCGGCCGTCGCAAAGCCCTGCAAGGTTTGGAGAACTCCGCCATTGTCGGTTTGGTGAATGCGAACCTGATGATCGGCACCACCAAACGCCATCCGCTGTGTGTCGGCTGACAGCGCGAATGAGGTTGGCGGAGAAAGCAGGCTGAACGTTCGAACCTGCGTGCCATCGGTCGCGTTCCAGAATCGCACGGTCGCGTCCTGGCTGACGGAAAAAGGTTGACCATTCCAGAATCCAGCGGCTGAGACAACTCCCGAGTGGCCAGCGAATTCCTTCAGCACTGCACCGTCGGCGACATTCAACAGTCGCACCGCGTTGTCTGCAAAACCGGCAAGGATCTGACTGCCATCGCCGTTGCATCCAACCGCTGTGACTGCAGCCGTGAGACCTTCGATTTTCCTGAGTTCCGGCTGAGACACATTAGTGAGTTCCCAAATGCGAATGGACTTATCGTCACCCCCGGAAATCAAGCGTGTGTCATCGTTCGAAAATGCGAGTGACATAATGCTGCCAGCATGGCCGATCAGCGAATGCGTGATCCTGTTCGTCTCCGCGCTGCGAACGATGATCGCTGGCTGGCCGTCTTTTGTACCAACGGTCGCCAGATGTTTGCGAGTTGGGCTGAGCACCGTGATCGCGAATTGCTCGCCAGTCGCGCCCTCCAGCGGCATCGACGGAGCGGCGTTCAGGTTCCAGACAAACATCGCACCATCTTCGCAGCCGGAGGCCGCCATCGTCCCGTCCATACTGCTGGCGACGGATCTCACTGCGACAATGCCGCCTTTCCATGCATCCAGCAGTTTCCGTTCAGAGAGACTCCAGAGCTGCACTGAACCGTCGGGCGTTCCCGCGAGCACGTTGTAGCAGTCTCGCAGATTGTCGGCCGTCGGTTCCGATGAACCAGGCTTGCGTACAAAGTCCAGCGATGTGACGCCGCCTTCGATTTTCCATGTGGCAATTTCCTGCTCAACGATCGGAATCGCAGCCGACTGTATGGCGATGACCTTCACAGTGCCGGTGTTATCGATCAGCGCGAGCAATCGACCATCCCGACTGCTCACTGTACGTTCCAGATTGGCTGGCGATGACACAAGCTTTGCCGGTGCCGCGGCTGGCATTTGCCAAAGCCGCAGCAGGTTGTCTCCACCGCCGGAGACAATTAACTCTGTCTGATTCTCTGCTCCGACCAATTCCACCGCCTTCACGGGAGTCGGTGTTTCAATGCGACCTGCCAGAGAACCGTCGGCGATGTTCCATACGCAAATCGACTGATCAAGTGATCCGGAAACCAATCGGAGTCCATCGCTCGTGAATTGCAGCGATGTCACGACATCC
>JANOUN010000923.1:0-16576 GCA_031416875.1 Planctomycetota bacterium
TGATGCCGGTAAGCATGCAGGTGCTTCATACGGATCGACGCACCATTTCAACTGCGTAAACGGCGAAGCTGCGGGGGCCGAGATGCCAGTGCCATGGCGGCAAAATGCGGCTGGACGCGCAGAGTTGAAGGCAGGCTGGAATGTGCTGGATGTCGTGCTGGACGACGGCGGGGTTGAGGCCCGAAAAAAAATTGCCAGACTGAAGACACCGAAACATCAATTTCGGCAGATCTGCGGATAACGCCTGCGCGAGGTCCGGAACTGTGTCCGATGACACCAGATCCGTGATCAGCAAAGCTCGTCCGGCAGCCGCGGTCAGGCTAAGGACTCTGACGAGATGGCCGCGACGAACGGCCTGAATAAATGGCAGAAACCCCGGGGAGTCCGGCGCAACAATTTGCGACGCGGAATCAAGCAGCTGACTCAACAGGCATGTCGATATCACAATGTCCGAAACCGGAACCTCATTCTGCAACGATGACGACTCGAGTGCTGCCAGAAGCGCAGAACGCTGGGCAGCGTCGTCAAGACCGTCGAATCCTGAAAGCGACATCAGCGGTGCTGCGATATCGATCGGAGCGAAGATTCGAATCCGCGAGATGACGTCTGCGGTAAGTTGAGACACAGCAGCATCGACCGCCACGGCATCGAGGTCGATGAGGCGGATTTCACGGAAAGAATCGGCCAGCGCCGGCAGGTCAATGTCCTGACAGTTTCCGGCACCGATCACGGTGATGGTTGGCAGTTTGTCAGAAGGAGGACTGGTCAAACCGCGGGCGGCAATACCTGCCGCAGCTTCCGAGATCAACCGCATCACTTGCTCACGATGAGACGCAAAGCTCGGCTGGTCCTGCGTCTCGCGATTGCGGGCAATCTGTCGTCCGGTGAGATCCGTCACGATTCAGTTCGTCAGCATCGGTGCCATCGGCGGCAGCGAACCGGGATCACCTGAAAGCTTAAACGGTCTGCGGGCGATTTCCTTTCCGGCGCTCTTCAGAATCATCCAATAGTCGCCCGGGGCCATCTTACTTCCTGTTTGGTAGGTGAAGTTGGCCCACAGCGAATCGCGTGTGACGAACTGACCGGAACTGTCGAAAATTCGCGCATCGGAATCTTCAATCGCAACTTCGACCCAGAGATCCTCATGCGGCGGATTAATGTTGCATTGAGCGATGATTGTGTCGCCGTATCCGTATTCGGTCAGGCGATTTGCGAGTTGACCACCAACGAGCAGACTGCCGATATCGAAGGAAAAGAATTTATCCTTTTCACGTAACGGTCGGGAGTTGTTAATCATGGCCAGAGCCACTTCGCGATCCAACGTCCTGAGCGGCATCATGCCGTTGTTCGAGCGGACACCGTAAAGGTCAATTCGATAATCCGCCTCAGCGGCCCCGACAGCCACGAGGGTCGCCAGTGCCAGCCAGACCATGGAAACCGGCATGGCGGCAGGTCGCATTTCGACTGCTCTTGCAATGGCAAATCGTGGCAATCCCAGCAGCGAGGTCGGCAGACGCAGGCGATGGACAAAGCGACGGATTGCGACGATATCCCGTTCCATCAGGAACGCCAGATAGCAGCTGATGCAGATGAGCGGGAAAATCCACAACCCCAGCGAAATCCATGTCATGAAGTGAAACAGCATCCCGACGCCGAGCGCGAAATAGCGACCAATTGGTCTCCATGCGAGAAAGGGGAAAGAGATTTCCCATACGACGGTGATATATCCGCTGATCAGCAGCAGCGGTGTCGAAGTCGCCATGAACTCGCCGACGGGATTTGCGTAGTTCCAGTTGCTCAGCATCCAGTAACGCAGTTGCTCTCCGCTGAAAAAAGCCTGGGTCTGAATCTTGGTGATGGCCGCACCGAAGTACACGAAGCAAAACAGAATCTGAATCAGGCGTGCTGGCCAGACAGGGACTCGGGGCGGAATTGCCGACGCTTCACGACCATCTTTCCATCGTTTCAGGACGGCGTCGATCGACCAGACGAGATGGCATTCAGAAACGGCCAGAATCAGCAGGACGTGCGAGGTGATCACGGAATACTTCGTCATCGTACTGACGGCGTCGAGCAGATTGAAATACGAGTACAGCGGAGCCCCGATCAGAAACGCCAATCGTGTCCGAAATCCAAACACTCCGCAGATCAGCGCGAAGATCATGATTCCATACAGCGCGACGGCAAACGACGGAGGCAGAATCGGAAGCGGGGTTCCCTGTCCGAACAGTTCGAACATCTGGGTCGGTGCACCGTCGGTCGAAAACAATTCGCGAACTCGCCCGAATCGCCGAATCATCGGCACCAGAGCGACAGCTGGCAGAAACATGCGAACCAGAGCGATCCCATACGGAGCCTGTTCCGCAAAGAAGAATTCCCGAAGGCCGCCAAACAGCGCTGGACGTTTCGTCTGCATTGAATTCATGATGATGACTCCATTCATCTTCTGGAACCGTGACAAGCTCGTTTTTCGTTTGCCCGAGTACAGGCGTCGGCGTGCAGATTCAACCGCAATTCATTGCTTTGACAAAGCCCCACCATTGATTTAATACCAACCCGAAGCGCCAGCGAGGCAAAAACGGCTGAATTCCTCGCTGGCGCTTCGGGTTGGTAAGATCATGAGCCCAAAAACGGCTGAATTCCTCGCTGGCGCTTCGGGTTGGTATGATCATGAGCCCCAAAAATCACTAACTCAACAGACCGCTAGCGCTTTGCGGCTCACGATCTGCCGGTATTCAGACCGACTCCTAGTTTGTATTCAGCCTGTTAGAATCCGAAGTGGCCTGAAACCTGTTCTGGATATTGTTGGCAGCGGGATCGAAGAACGTATTGTAGTACGGCGTGGCTTCGCGTGACGCCTGCTGCAGCCGGGGATTGTCTGAGATGGTCAGCAGAGTCTGACGGTTGAACCAATCGGGATACGATTCAATGGCAGACCCGTTCGCAGTGCAGATGGACTTCAGATGGAAGTAAGAAAGTTTCTCCATCGGCTCATGGAAATTGTACGACCACAGATGCGAGGGGACGTTGAACTGCTTTGGCCAGATTTCCTGAACAACGTAGACGCGATCGATCTCGGGATGTGACGTGTGGGATATCACATGGTTGATATGACGTGCGATCAGATTATTTGAGACGTCATAGTTGATTCGATCGACGTTTCCGAATGGCGTGAACGCACCCCATGGTTCCCGGACTTCGTAGTAGTTTCCCTTGGCGTCTTCCGCCACGATGTGCGTGCGATTGTCGTAGGCTTGCCAGCCGCAGAACATGTCCCACACCACAAAGTAGCTCAGTGTATTGCCGCACAGGCCGAATTTCAGAGCGTGTGCAGCGGTGCCCCACGTGAGCGACAACAGGTAGCAAGTCACAAACAGGACCGAGGCCCAGCGTTTTAGCTGCATGGTTCACCATCCTTCCATGGCAGGTGAAATTGGGAGATTTTCGAACGGCAGGCTGAGTTGTCATCTGTCGCAGCAGCGCCTGCCGCTGAGACTTTGTGCTTTTTTTGAAATTCGGTCAAGACCGAACCGCCCGGAACCGATAATGCCACACTCCAAAGGGACTGTTGACTTAATCGTAGGGTGCGTGAAGCGGAGCGCAACGCACATTTTGGGAGAGCGTGAGAAATTGGTGTGTTTCGCTAGCGCTGCACACGGCCTACTTGAATCCCTGAATCAACACCCCGCAAGGGTCGGACGCTGGGGATTGCTGTCCGCCGGATATGGGCAGATTTCGGACATGGCACAAAAAAAGCCTGCTGTCCCAAATGGAACAGCAGGCTTTTGAGCGAGGTCGACGGGACTTGAACCCGCGGCCTCCAACGTGACAGGCTGGCGCTCTAACCAACTGAGCTACGACCCCTCGCTTTGCCTTGCGGCATCATCAACGTGTGGAAGCGTACAATCTATCGAACGCCTTTTCAAGAACACACGCCACAATTTCGGCATCAACGACAGCATCCCTTCAGTTCAAGACCGGAAAACCGGCGAACAGGTTCGCCAAATCACTTTTTGGCGCAACAACCGACTCTGGGCTGTCATCATCAAAACCTGGATTGTGACGTTTCTATGCACTTGCACACTCATTCTCGCAGTTGGTAAACTTTGTACCGCTTCCCGAAATAGTTTTCGCGCAGAACCAAAACTACGACCGATTCTCCTCGCCCCTGTTTTCCTCGCCTTCCGCTCTCAAGGATATCCTCAATGATTGATTTTCATTACGGACCAGCACGGCGAAATTGTGAAGGCAAATCCCGACGAGATTTCCTGCGAGTCGGTGGACTTGGGCTGACGGGAATCAGTCTGGCCCAGATGCTGCAAACGCGGGCCGCCGCGGCAACCAGCGGAGTGTCAGGCAGCGATAAATCGGTGATCTGGCTGTGGCTCAGTGGTGGACCGACACAGGTCGAGACCTTCGACCCGAAGATGACGGCACCATCAGAATACCGCAGCGTGACCGGCGAAGTGAAGACGGTCCTTCCGGGCGTGACGCTGGGTGGGAATTTTGAACGAATCGCGCAAGTCGCTGATCGGATGGCATTTGTGCGTTCGTTCGCCCATACGAACAGCGGCCATTCCGGTGGCACGCACTATGTCATGACAGGCTACGACAACCGGCTTGCCGACAATGGTGCGGTTGCCGATCGCCCGTTCCTGGGCTCCATCGTGTCGCGAATTCGTGGTACTAACAATGCAAATTCCGGGATCCCGACATACGTCCGGCTGGGCGGCATCTACGCCGACGGACCTGCGTTTCTGGGCACCGCCTATGGTCCGTTTGATCCGGGCGGAGAAGCCCGTCGAAACATGTCCTTGTCGATCGAACAGTCTCGCCTGTCCAATCGTCGCGCGATGCTGGACGGTATTGATAACGTCAAGCGAGAAATTGATCGTAAGGGTTTGATGGTCGGACTGGATTCCTTCGAAGAACAGGCTTTCAGTCTGATTCTCAGCCGATCGCAGCAGGCGTTTGATCTGAAGTATGAAGATCCGCGCGTCGTCGATCGTTACGGCAAAGGGCTCGGCGAGCAGCTTCTGCAGGCGCGGCGACTGTGCGAAGCCGGCTGTGGTTTCGTCACCCTTTCGCACGGCGGCTGGGATATGCACAGCAATATCAAACAGGAAATGGACAAGCGTGGACCGGAAATTGATCGCGCCGTGTCGGCTCTCGTAGAAGACCTCGATCAGCGGGGGCTGATGGACAGCGTGCTGCTCGTGATTAGTGGTGAGTTTGGCAGAACGCCGAAGATCAATGGTTCGTCCGGCCGCGATCACTGGGCTCCGCTGAGTACGCTGGCTCTGGCTGGAGGCGGCCTGAAAATGGGGCAGGTCGTTGGTGAATCGGCAGAAAAGGCTGACGTACCAAAGACGACTCCCATCACGCCGCAGGACCTGATGGCGACAGTGTTCCATGTCCTGGATCTGGATCGAAGAATTCAGTTCACAAATCAGGCCGGTCGTCCGACCTACATGATCGAAACCGGAAAACCGATCTCGGAACTGGTGTAGCATGTGGAGCCTGTAGGGTGTGACAAGCAACGCGCAGGCACACCGAAATGCTCAGATGGTGTGCCTGCAGAATTTGCAGACCGGTCATCAGCAATGTCGTGCGGTCAGGCGCTTTTCGAACTCGTATGATGCGGCTACAATCCGCCGGACCATGATTCATTCAGCCCATTCACCTTCGATCTTTGACTCTGCCGTGACGCCCGACTTTCTGAAGCGTCTGGCAGCGATCGTCGGCACGGACCGGTTGCTGAGCGCCGCAGACGAGTTGCTCGTCTACGAATGCGATGGCTACGTTGTCGAAAAGACAACTCCTGAAGTCGTCGTGTTTCCGCAATCCGCTGAGGAAGTGCTCGGCGTTGTTCGCGAATGCGTCGCGGCGCAGGTTCCTTTTGTTCCTCGCGGTGCCGGCACCAGTCTGGCCGGTGGATGCCTTCCGGTGGGCGGCGGCGTAATGATCGCGCTGACACGAATGAGCAGGATTCTGGAGATCAACCTCCGCGACAGGTACGCAGTGGTTGAACCGGGTGTCGTCAACGTGCGACTGACTCGTGCGCTGGCAGGCAGCGGATTTCATTACGCTCCGGATCCCAGCAGCCAGGGAGCCTGCACGATCGGCGGCAATATCGCCACCAATTCCGGCGGGCCGCACACGTTAAAATATGGCGTCACGGTCAACCATGTCCTGGGCGTGGAGTTCGTTTCTCCGGACGGTGAACTGGTCCAGTTCGGTGGCCCGTGCGGACGCGGCAACGACTTCGATCTGACGGGATTATTCGTTGGAAGTGAAGGGACGTTTGGTGTCGTCACAAAGGTCTGGGTGAGAATCACACGCGATCCGGCGGCACATCGTACGATGCTGGGAATCTTCAACACGGTGGATGAAGCCACTCAGGCGATCAGTCGCATCATCGGTGCCGGAATCATTCCCGCTGCACTCGAAATGATGGATCAGGGGATTGTGTCGGCGGTAGAAGCTGCGTTTCAATTCGGCTTTCCACTGGATGCCGGGGCAGTATTGCTGATCGAGGTGGACGGTCTGGATTGTGTTGTCGATGATGAAGCTCGGGTGATCACCGACTTGTGCATGGAAACAGGTGCGCGAGAAGTACGGCAGTCAAAGACCGAAGAAGAACGACTGCTGCTCTGGAAATCCCGCAAACAGGCGTTCGGTGCCATTGGACGACTCAGCCCCAGTTATTGCACTCAGGATGGCGTTGTGCCGCGGACGCAGCTGCCGCAGATCCTGCAATTCATTATTGAAGTCGGTCAGCGGCACGGTCTGCGGATTGTGAATGTGTTTCATGCCGGGGACGGCAACATCCACCCGATTCTGCTGTTCGACGAACGCGACGCGGATCAGGTGCGACGAGTCATGCTGGCCAGCGACGAAATCCTGAATCGCTGCATCGACCTTGGTGGCAGCGTAACGGGCGAACACGGCATCGGCGTGGAAAAAATCAGCCTGATGAGTCGACTGTTCACAGCGACCGACTTGCAGGTGATGACCGAGATCCGGGCTGTGTTCAATCCGAAACAACTCTGCAGCCCCGGCAAAATGCTGCCCACCGCTGGCGGATGTGGTTCAGAACAGATCGAAAAATCACATCCGGGTCGCCGCGCCGCAATGTAGGCGACGGCAATCATGGATTGAAAGGTTCAACCCTGTCATTGAATGCGTTGGGATAGGTATCATTCTCATAATTCGACTGTTTGACTTTCGACCCCAACGGCCTCGGGGACTGTCGTTTTCGTCGGCAGAGTTGGAGTTTTCGTTAAACGGCGAGCCGCAGGCGCAGGCGAAACGCGGCACCGACGCCTGCGGCTTGCCGTTAAACGATTAAAACGACAGTCCCCAAGCCGGATGGGGTCTTCGATGAAAACGTCAAACAGTCCAAATAAGAACATTTGTCAACGTCATCGTATGGCTCTCAATAAATCTGACGAACAACGTGTGTCGTCTCGCTCAGCCCTTCAATAACCCCAGATCCACGGCGCGGCGGGCGCATCCAGCGGCGCCGATGAAGCCGGCGTTGCCTCCGAGTTCGGCGTATTCGATACGGATTTTCTCGGCGAGCGTAGTGAATGTTCTTGCGCGGAATTCCTGACGCACGCGGTGCAGGAATTCGCGGCCCACGGCTGTCTCGTTTCGTCCGAAAGTCATCGCGCCACCCAGCAGCACCATGGCCGGGTCGATGACATGTACCGCCGTAGTGATCGTGGCTCCGAGATACCGAGCCATTTCCATAATCAGTTCTGCGGAAAGACGGTCACCAGCTTCTGCTTCTTCCGCAATCAGGAGCGGTGTCAGTTCTTCGCCGCGGTCCACCCGATTGCGTACTGAAGTCACGACGTTTTGGTCCAGCGCGTCGCGAAAGCGTTTCAACAGCGCTGTCGCGCTGACGTAGGCTTCGGCGGTGCCGAACTGACCCGAAGTGCAGAGCCGACCGTTGTCCATTTCAAGAATCACATGTCCAAGTTCAGATCCGTGAGAATGCTCGCCTTCAATAATGTGATCATCGACGATCACGCCGCCTCCAAGCCCTGTGCCCAGCGTATAAAACAACAGACTGCGTACGTTCTTTGCGGAGCCAGCCCAGTATTCGCCATACGCGGCGGCATTGGCATCATTCTGCAGAATCGTCGGCCGCTTAAGTTGTGAAGCAACCCGATCACGGATCGGAAAGTTCGTCCAGCCTGGCAGATTCGGCGGATCCAACAGCATTCCGTTGGGAATGTCCATGGTACCAGGAGTGGCGAGACCCACGGCGACGATGCGATCCATCGGGATTTTTGCAGCGGTGACTGCCTGCCGCGCTGCCGCAACAATATTCTCAATGCCTGTGTCAGGCCCCTGAATCGCATCGGTCGGCACGCTGCATGCAGAAATCACAGCCCCCGTGTCATCGACGACTCCGGCTTTCACGTTCGTGCCGCCGAGATCAAGGCCCAGAAATAGTCGTGAGGATAAAGCTACATCGGCCATAAGATTTTAGTCACCGGAAACACAAAGCTCGTGGATGGCCTGCCTTGTGGGGTAAGCTTCCAGCTTGCCATCATCGCAGGTGGGCATATGCCGATGGTGTGGACTTAAGGCGAGCGGGGGATGTGAATCCCCTGATTTGTCGCGAATGATGCGAAAATCAGGGCACTTACGTACCCCGCTCGCCAGTCGGATTGCTTAAGTCCACGCCATTGGAGGCTTATGCGCCTTTCCCAGGGAATTCTCGCAGACACTCCATACCATTGGAATGCAGTCCTGCAAAAGTCCCGTTGACCAGATTTCGCGAATGCGCGACGATTCCGGCAATGCATTTTTCCAGTCCATTCTCTCGGGTGCCATGCGGTTGGTCTTCGGTCATGCTCCAATCAGCACTCCGGATTCTCTTATTCTTCAGTCTTCCGCTCGTGGCGCACGCGCAGCCGTCGAAATGGGTCGTCGAGGACAAACGCGGCTCGATCGAAGTCTTTGCCGAGTTCGATCCGGGAATGCAGGATCTGTGGCGAAACATTGATGATGTCGCCCGCGAACTCAAAGTTTTGCTCGCTGTCGAACCGACAGGCAAGCCGATTCAGATAATCCTGTTTCGCGATCAGGGCAGCTATCTTCGCTATCTTGCGTCAACTATCCCACAGTCACTGCAACGAAAAGCAATCTTCTATCGAAACGGTGATGTTTATCAGGTCTACGCTTATCGAAGCCGAACACTGACGACTGATCTGAGGCATGAAGTGACTCACGCCATTTTGCATCAGCACCTGCCGTTTCTGCCGCTTTGGATCGATGAAGGGCTTGCCGAATATCTGGAAGAGCCAGAATCTGAGCGATCCAGTTCATCCCGCACAAAATCGGCCCGCTGGAGAGCATGCGTGGGATGGACACCATCGCTTCAATCACTGGAAAATATCCCCAATGCAGAGAGCATGAATGCTGACGAATACCGCGATAGTTGGGCCATGACATGCCTGTTGCTGAATGAATCCGATGCCAGCCGCGAGGCTCTGCGGGACTACCTGGCTGTGATTCATAAAGGTGAGGCACCGGGGCCTTTCAGCAAAACTCAAAAGGCAGCGAATTCAGGCGTTTTTAACAGAGCAAACTCCTATTTGCGAAAAATGTCGATTCGGCTAGATTCGGGCTCAAGTGATTGACGATGCCCGCTGAAGATATCGGACGTCGCACTATCAACGAACTGTTTCCCCTGTCCAATTTCTGCGTGTTAACCTGTCTCTCCTGCCCTCTGTGGCTTCGTTGGGAATTAATTGTCGCAGAGTCTTTACTCTGACGGCCATTCTCAACTGCCTCAACCCTCTCCATCGTGTAGTCGCTTCTGTCGAAGGAAACCAAAATGTCACTCCTCAAAAGTACTTGTACTCGCTTCGTCGCCTGGTCACTGACAATTGCACTGGTCACCAATGGACCAATCCTGTCTGCGGAACAACGAGCGTCCGACGATTCAGGCGAACAGACTCCCGAGCATGCATCCGTCATGCAGGATGTGAAACTGGCGACGGGAGGAATGCTGACGGCTCGCATCGTTGACCCGCAGGGCAACCCCGTTGTCGGTGAGCAGGTCTCCGTGATGTTTCAGGGGAAAGAAATTGCCTCTGTCGTCAGTGATGCGGACGGCTTTGCGGCTGTCAGTGGTCTGCGTCCCGGTCTGCATGCCATTGTGACTCCGACTGGCACGACTGCGTGTCGCCTGTGGAATGCTGACACAGCTCCGCCAACGGCAACCGCGGTTCCCGCCGTCGTATCCGACTCGGAAATTATCCGAGGCCAGCTGGGTGCTTTCAATCTGCCAATGTTCGTCGTCCTGGCCACTGCCGTGGGAGCTCTCGTCGTGTCGATCGACGCGAAAAACTCGGCAGACGATGCGCAAAGCCAGGCGGATGCCCTGGCCGCCCGCGTGAGTGCTCTGGAAACAGCAAGTCCATAGACGTTCCGCACTCGTCCCAAATCATCTGCTGAACCAGTGGTCGTTCTCCACGGGTTCAGCTTCTGTTGCAATTCGCAACATCTGATTTCGGGCCGCGCAAAGCATTTCACCCCGTCACCGGATTACACCAGTCCGTGTTTCTTGCGGATCGCCCACTCGCTGGCCATCAACAGGACCAGCAGCAGCAGGACGGGCCAATTGTCCCACAAGCTCATGCGTTCCTGACGAGTCAGTGCGATTCCGGGTAAGCCGTCTTTCGCCCACTGATTGATTCGCTCAAGGAAGGCATCCGGCGTCAGGAATTCTCCACCGCTGGCGTGGGAAATCTCACGCAGCAGTGAAAAATCGGACGACGGATCATCCAGTTCCGGATCACGCGCGTTGACATGAAATCGTGTCGTCGCGATTCCAGCGATCGGTTGGCCATTGGTGCTTGCTTTCACACGAACCCAGTAGTCGCCGGCGTCGGATGTCTGACTGAAATCCGCCAGGCTCATTCCATTGCCTGCTCTTGGCGTTAGTGGAATACTGAGCCCTTTGGGATCGGTCACGGACAATTCAAACGTGGCATCGGCAACAGGCTGGCCTTCCGCATCCCGCGCTCCGAATGAGAGTTCCGTCGGTTGCCCAGGTGTGAGGTCGCGAGGATTGGCCAGGACCCAGACCGGTTGCTCGTCGTCTGTCTCTTTGCGCGTCAGCCAGAAAATTGTCTGCCGCCAGAACCGCGTATGTTCCTCGGGATAACCCTGCATGTACCAGTTCTGCCAGGTTGTGTCGCCTGCAAACGCCAGAACCCGCGACGCTCCGACCGTTTGTCCGATGAGCAGCGGATGACCGGAATCGGACACGGCCAGCACTTGCGCCAGTGAAGCCTGACGAAGCACCAGCAGATTGGCTCCTGACAATGGCGGCAACTCATTCCAGCGACTCCGATTTTGATCCGGTGCCGCGATCTGCATCACGTAATGGCTCAGGCCATCCCGCGATGGCAGCATTTTCTGCGGCTCGGTAAGCTGCTGATTCTCCGGCGGCAATTCAATAGGGAACAGCGGAGCCAGAATCGTTTTTCCATAGCCGCCCTTGCCAAAATTTTCCCGCCCGCCCGTCATCATCAGACCTGCACCGCGATTGCAGCAGATGGCGATTTTCTGAATTTGCTGCGCCGTAAACGCATCCGCCGGAACGTCGCCGATAATAAATGCATCATAGTTGCCCGGCACAAAGAACCGCTCCGGAATCTTGTTGCGATCGCGAAATGCGCCCGATCGAATCCATTGATAGTCCAATTGAATGCGGCTGCTGTCGTTGATCTGCTTGACCCACTTTTGTTCGGGTCTGACAATGTCAAAATAGGCCACGCGAATGCCGCCGCGTCGGACTCGAATGATCGTCTCCACGCGATTGTTCGTCTTGCGAACCTCACCCGGAAGCGGTTCGGCCTCAACCGCAAGTTTCAGATCCCCAAACTGATCAGGAGCGACCTGCAACTGAATCAACGATTCGTCTAAGCCGGTCTGCGGTGTGTGCATGGCGATCGGACGTGTTTCCTCCGTGACCGGTACCGGAACCATCTCACCGCTCTCACCGTCCTGCTTACCCGTGCGATTTTCCAGCAGTACCCGAATTCGCACAGGCTGCCCTTGCGCTCCGCTCGCACGCAGCTTGACCCGAATGGGCAGCACGTTGCCCTGAAAAACTTCGCGAGACAGATCCAGTTCATCCAACGCCAGGTCCAGCGACGCGGCGGACGCTTCTGTGCTGCCGAATCCGACAGCATAAATCGGACGCTGCTGCTTGCCGTACAGCCGCGCGGCCTGAGTCGGATCGACATCCAGCGCGCCGGACGCGGCCTGACGTCCGTCGCCCAGAAAAATCACCGCCGGGACTCGATCCTTTCCCATTTCTTCGGACAACAGTTCGAGCACTTTTCCGTTGGCCGTCATTGAGCCCTCGGCTGATTCGCCCGGGATTTGCACTGATTGAATGGCGTCCGAAAAATCGCGGAATCGAATTTCCACTTTTTTACCGATGGCCTTCAGGCCCGGCTGTGCTGCTTCCAGGACTTTGAGCAGTGCCTGACGTCGTGTTCCTCCGACAGGGAGATCTTCCGTCTGCATACTGCGACTGGCATCGGTGAGAATATACAAAATGGAATCCGACTGATCCTGACTCTCAAAAACAACCAACGGCCGCAACAGCAACAGGCACAATACGACAACAATCGCCAGTCTCAGTGCGATCAGCATTCTGCGCCATGGGGTGGCCACATGCTGAATGCGTCGTGGATAACCCAGCCACACCACGGCCAGCATTGCCACGCAGGCAATCAGCGTCAATGTCCATGACCAGGCTGGCTCGAAGTGAACGGACATAGAAAAACATCAAATCCCGGTTGGGAATCGGCGGCATGAAGTGGTCTCAATCGGAGTACAGCATAGCAGATCTGGCGACAATGGAAGCCTGTTCACATACGGCGAGCGGCATGCGTCAGCTTGCCGGTACAATGCGTTTGACTGATCGGCTTTCCCAATGAATCCCCAAAAGGCGAGGAACCGCAATTACCCAGCGCGGGCTTCGCCCGCAACCCATTGGTCAAAGCCGGGACTCAGAAATACAGGCGACAGAAAAATTAGTGACAGAAAAATTGGAGCAAAACACATTTTCGTTCTGCGATTCATTTTTCTGTCACCCATTTTTTTGTCGCACCTTCTGTTGAGAGCAGGCTGAAAATCTTCGCGGCACAACAAGAATTCAACTGTGAGTAGTACGGAAAGGTTATTGTGCTCTTTCGCACCCGTTGCGAAGATTTTGAGGATCTCGACGTAGGAATTCCCCCGCCGAAAACTTAGAATCCTGGCCCGTCGTTGCGTCTGTCTTCCCTGAATACCCAACTGTGAGCCCACTGCGATGCGATTTGGTCACACCATAAAGCCTTGTGTTCTGGTAGTTGCGATTGCCGTTTTGGCTGGCGCGGGTCCGCGACTGACGCTGGCTGATCAGCCAACAGATCTGGCCAGCGCGCTGACTCCGCTGGCGTCGGCCTTGTCCGGGCGGATGCCACAGTTCGAAGTGACCGGCCATGTGGCTGTTCCGATCGATGGCCGTACCCAACCCATCAATGTGCGGATGGTGCGTTATGATGAGGAATCGTTTGACCTCGCGTTGACGCATGCGGACTATGCGATCGAAATCCGCCGCCGTGCTGATGTCACCGCGATGGCATTGCCAAAACATAACACCGTCTTCATTGGACATGGATCCGTCGCTGCAGCTGACAGTCTGAAGCCGATGGCAATCGCGGATCGCCTGATTTCAAAAAGCTCCAGCCTGGGGACAGTGTCCTTCGGTTTGAATTTGCTTGCAGCCGGCGACATCGAAGCAACTCTGCGCGGTTTACTGGCCAACGCCAATTTCATCCATGACCCGAGCAAAGGTTGCTGGAAATCCGGCGACGCGACTGTCACCTGCCCGAAAGAACAAAGCATCAGTGTCAGCGCCCATGACGTGAACGTATCGCTCGACACGAAAGCGGAAGTCGGTACTGCTCCGTCTGCGGAAGGTTGGCCCGGCATGAAAGTGACCGAACTGCCTCGCGGCGAACTGGAACGAACCCTGCTTTGCGGCGTACGTCGTGCCACGGAAGTTCTGCACCCCGGCAATGATCTGACCAACCCATCGCAGTCGCCACGTTCCACCGAGCACGGTAATCTGACATGGATCGATGGCCAGCGTGTCGCGATGTTGTGGGGTACTCCTGAAGAAATTGGCACAGCTCATGGGAAACTGCTGCCGGAAGAATCACGTCGCTGCATTGAATCGGTGCTTTACAGTTTCGGTACGGCCAATACAGTTCGCACCGGTCGCTGGTTCCGACACGATCTGGAAGCTGCGTATGCTCGATTGTCACCGCACATTCCGGAACGCCACAAGCAGGAGACGCAAGCTCTGGCCGTGTCGCTGGGCATGGAACCGGAAATTGTGCAGGCGCTGAATGTGTTCCCTGAACTGTTCCATTGTTCCGGCTTTGCTGTCTTCGGTACGGCAACCAGAGATGGCAAGCTGTACCACGGACGCGTGCTGGATTACATGACAACGATCGGTCTGCAGGATTCTGCGACGACGTTTATCGTGCGTGCCGAAGGACAAATTCCTTTCGCCAACGTGGGCTATGCCGGTTTCATCGGCAGCGTGAGCGGCATGAACGCGGAAGGGATTTCTCTCGGCGAAATGGGTGGCCGCGGCGAAGGACAATGGGACGGAGCACCGATGGCCACTCTGATGCGCCGCGCAATGGAAGAATGTGATACGCTGCAGGAAGTTCAGGATCTCTGGACCAACAGTCCGCGCACCTGTGAGTATTATTACATCTTCGCTGACGGCAAGACCAATGAAGCCGTAGGCGTGGCAGCAACGCCGGAAGCGATTGAATTCATCAAGCCTGGCCAGACACACGAACGACTGGGTGAAGGCATTCAGGACGCCATCGTATTATCGGCAGGCAGTCGTCTGGAAGAACTGCGACGCCGTGTGACCGAGAAGCACGGGCAGATCGACAGTGAAGTCGGTCAGTGGCTGATGAGTCGCCCCGTGGCCATGAGTTCCAATCTGCACAACGTCCTGTTTGTTCCGGCCGACGGTGTGCTGTATGTCGCCAATGCCAGCCATAACAAGCCGGCAGCCGAAATGCCGTACGTAAAAATTGATCTGAAGAAGATGCTTGAAGATATTTCCGGGAAGCCGAGCGTGGCACAGGCACCATAAAGTCCTGACCGGCTAATGGCCGTCGGCTCTTGACCTGGTGAATTCAAGTAGGGTGTGTGCAGCGATAGCGCAACACACCAGTTTCTGACGCCGCCTCTGTGGTGCGTTGCGCTCCGCTGCACGCACCCTACAATCGACAGCCTGCTACCTAAATCCGCTCAAGAGAACCAAATGCTCAACACGTTTGATGTGGCAATGTGTGCTGCTCGGGAAGCCGGCAGTATTCTTTCGCGCTTTTTCAACGATGGTTTTGCCATTCGTCTGAAAGGTGTGGCCGATATGGTGACGGATGCGGATATCGCAGCTGAACGCCGCATCGCTGCCGTCATTCGCGAAGCATTTCCGGATCACGCAATCCTGGCGGAAGAAGAAAACGCGGGTGACATCCAGGCGGAACATCTGTGGGTGATTGATCCGCTGGATGGCACCACTAACTTTGCTCATCACATTCCCCATTTCGCCGTGTCGATCGCCTATCTGCATCACGGCAAGGCCGAGTGCGGTGTGATTCTGAATCCGATTCGCGATGACTTGTATGTGGCTCGACGCGGTCACGGGGCGACGCACAACGGGAAGCCAATTCATGTGGGTGAGCAGCAGAATCTCCATGAAGTGTTGCTCGGGATCGGCTTCGCGTATGATCGCGGGGCGATGATGGAAGCCACGCTGGCGGCGGTTGGCGATTGTTTTCGGCAGCAGATTCACGGCGTGCGGCGGTTCGGCACAGCGTCTTTGGACCTGGCGCACGTGGCGTCAGGTTTGTACGGTGCGTTCTTCGAGTATCAGCTTTCGCCCTGGGATTTTGCCGCCGGGCAGTTACTCGTCGAAGAAGCGGGAGGTGTCGTGACAACCTGCGACGGGCAGAGTCCTCCAATCAGGAAAACAACGCTGCTGGCCTCGAATGGCCTGTTGCACGATCAATTGCTGCCGATCGTGCGTCAACACATGCTTCCGTCATAAAGGCGTGCGGTCAGGAACAAACCGTTTTCACCTGTTCCCGGAGACCGAGATTCTCTTGCTCCGCAGCGCGTAAGGGATAGACCTGCTGCCATGCTCAAAGTCATCTTCGCCGTCTAAGGACCGGCGCAGAAACTAGTGTCGGAAGTTGTGAAGGAATCATGTAGAGTACAGCGGGCAGTTGTGAAGGAATGAAAATCCTTTTTGGAAGGCAGCCAGGATGGCATTTGTGTTTTCGGGGAAATATACGTCGGACGTGGAAGGTACAGTACGGTCTTTTTATGAGTCCCTGTCCGAGAAAGATCAGCGGCGTTATGTCGCCGTAGAAGCACAGCGAATGGGGTTTGGCGGAATGGAATATCTGGCAAGCGTCTTCGACTGTTCCGTGAAGACGATCGAACGCGGAATGAA
>JANOUN010000924.1:0-7654 GCA_031416875.1 Planctomycetota bacterium
CTTTCAGAAACAAATGCGTCAGGGTGGGAGTTCCCAGGACGACAACCTGCTGAATACGTTCCATCGATCGCGTCTGCAGCAGTTCGCCCGCTGACGCATATCGATACGCCAGATTCTGATTGACGATGTCAAGTCGCGTGACACCAGGCCCCAGAATCATCACAGACTTTTCCGACGATGTGGCCGCAGGCTGTTCGCCGGGAAGTCGAATTTCGGTCGGGAATGCGGCCGTTCTCTCCGACGATTCGAACCAGCCCAGATCATCAATTTTTGCCGGCTGACCGTTGGGTATCGGCTGCCAGCGATGTTGTCGGCGGCAGGATGTCGAAAGGCCAGTGAAATCAGACTCGTACTGCGCTCACAGGCCGTGGCATCCGGCCCGAGTTCTTCAATGCGGAAACGCCCTAATCCAAACTTCGGGTTGGCTCCGACGCCGACATACTGTCCCCAGACAAGGATCGGAATCACGGCTGGATCAAGAATCCTGAGTTTCAGTCGTCCGAAGCAGCCTCCGAGGGACGTCTTATCGTCCTGCATTCCATAGGTCACGTCCAGCCAGGCAAGGTGATTCCGGATGACTTCGCAACTGTTCGGGCTGAGATCGCTGTCACTGAAAACGTCCTGTGGAGGTTGATAACCGACCTGACGCTGACGAGTCTGCATGCGCTGGCACAATGCCGCCGCATCGCACCAGTAGCGATCCACATAATGATGGCCGACCGTGCGGGCTTTGTCCGGTCGCTGGCAACGCAGAGGGCTGGTGAATCGCAGAGTCAGTTCCGTGGCAGCCGCCAGACGCTGAGTTTCACCCGTGAGTCTGTCGATGGGTAACGGAGTTGGCTCCGCAGCATTGGTCAGCACATGACCGGAGACCAGATCCTGCACTTTGACGACATGAAAGTTGCCGCCCAGTTTGGCGCCACGATGACCATTTTCGCCGAGCGAATGCAGTCCGGAAATGATGGCAGAGACTCGTGAGTTTCCTTCCTGTTCTGAACCGGCCAGCAGACTGAAACCGAAGGCATATTCGTCGCCCTCACGGAGTTCCGTGCGGCATTGTTCCGGGGCATCCAGCATCATCCCGTCTGGAATCGCGGGCTTGATCTCGAAGCCGCGTCCGTTGGCTTCACACAGCACGGCGTAAACCACCGGCGCATGAAACGCATGCAGCGAGACAGACTTGCGAATCTTCAGCACCACACGAATGCGGTACAGGCGAACCTGATGCGCCATAGTGACGACTCCACCAACACCCATCGGGAAGACACTTACAGCGAGGGATTGTGGCAATGCCTGCAGTCGCCTGGCAAGCACTCCCGACAAAGAATGAGAGCAAACATCAATCACGTTCAGGCCCAACGGGCCGGATGTTTGGATGATGATCGGACGAAGCAGAATGGCAGAGTTTCAATCTGGGCCGAAGTCCCTCATTCCCGCAAAGATTTCAAATCTCAAATTTCAAATCCACTCACGACACCCTGTTTCAATCGGGGCCGAAGCCCCTCATTCGCGCGACGAAGCACCAAGTGATACGGTCTGGTTAGTTTATGGGCTTCAATCGGGGCCGAAACACTTGCGATTCCGTGCCCGAGGCTCACACACAATGAATTCAGGCCCAACGGGCTGGCCCTATGTCAGCCTGGGGCACCGCCCCAGGAATTGGATAATGGCGAACAACCAAGCCCCAACGGGGCGGCCCTATCGTGATCTGTCGGATGAGGGCCGCCCCTTTTGGGGCTTTGGGGCGTGTGGCTGATCGAAAACCCAGGGCGCTGCCCTGGGCTGACATAGGGCTGGCCCGTTGGGCCGAAGAACCAAATTGTCGTGGAAATGGTTCTGTTTCAACCGGAGCCAAAGCCCCTCTTTCTCGCGACAATAATCAAGTAGGTCGATCTCGCCGAGATTGATTCGTTTCAATCGGGGCCGAAGCCCCTCATTTTAATCGTCCCGATCATCCACACTGCAGGACGACCAAGCCCGATCCGGATCACGGAAAACGACTTTGGGTCTCCATCTCCGAGTGATCTTCAGTGCCTCTTTTTTGGTCCTCGGTTTTGTTGCCGGGCTTTGGGTTGTTCAATCTGCCGTGTGATTTCCGGTGTCGGATATTTGAAGGCGATCTCCTTCACGGTGGAAATCGTCACAATGAGCGGAAGCTTTGTTCCAACACCTGCGTCGCCGGGAATCGCCTCTGAATTCTGAATTGGCCCAGTCATGCCGGAAGCCAGATGCTTCGCTCGCCAAGTGATCTTGTTTGCCCCTTTGGCCTTCTTCTCGACAATCTCCGCTTCAACCCGCTCTTTAACCGGAGGACGACCGACCGTTACAGCAGGTTTCAACAAACCGGTGCCTGTACATGATGGGGCACGTATCGCCTCACTCGAAACAATGGCAGAAGGCGCAACGAGCCTGCCGTAACCACTGGATGTTTTTCCGCCGACGCCCCAGTCCGCGAGCGCCGCTTTGAGGACGCTGCCGACAAAGTTAAGCCAGGTCTCGCGTTGATCTGCCTCAGCAGCCGGAAGCGGAGAACCATCGTTCCAGGAGAGGGCAAAATGAAACGTGCCGCGTACTGACAGAAACTGGACCGGTACGGGGTCATCGAAATCGGTCGGCGGAATGCGGTCACCTTTCTTTGGGCCGGCGGGGATATCGACTGAGTATTGCTTTTCGCCGTAGTAATCCCCGTGATGCGGCGTCATCACATCCATCAGCATGCCTTCGTCATTTTTAGTCAGTGAGGCCGGATCCATCCAGGCGTCGTGGAAGACAATCATGCCCGAACAGTCCGTGTCGCCGAAGAGAAAATGATGCAGACTTCGCTGGAGCACTTCCCGACCGTTCCCATCCTTCACCAACTGCTGCCAGTCACGCTGCAGCGTCTTATCACCCTGCCCCAGAAGCTGATCGCAATAGTGTGACGCGAGTCCCTTAAGTGCCGAGCCGGGGATGATCGGTACGCCGAATGTGTGGTGCAGTGTGATTCCGGTTTCGAGCGGCGACTCACTGCCCAGTCCGACAATCAGGCGTCCGCCGGCAGGCGTTGCGAGATCGAACATGCTGGCAGCCATGCCGCTCAGATGATTGCTTCGGCGCGACAACGCACACGCATAGAGGGACTGCGAACCTCCGGATCCAAGTCGCTTGAGGGCATTGCAGGCAGCCAGCAGGACTTGCTTGCGTCCTTCGGATTCCTTGTCGTGGCACGGCAGCAGTCGCCGCAGTACGAGGTTCGCGTTGGAAAATTCCGGACGGGATCGTGCGACGAATCGTCGACCGTTTCGTTGGCTGACAAACTCCCCCAGCGAGGGCAATTGTGTTCGACAGGCCAAAACGTCATCAACCATGTTCGCCTCCGTCGGTGGTTGCCTTGTCAGCATTCTGCTTCGCGGATGTCAGCTTCTCGTCATTTGGTGTCGCCGTCTTTTCCAGAGCCTCCGTATACCGTTTTACCCAGGTCGCCGCCTGAAGTGCCAATCTCGTGAGTCGCATGTATTCCATCACGTTGGCGGTTCTTACAGTGGCCGCGAACTTGTCCAGTGCTGGATTGCTCGGCAATGCCATGGTTTTCAGCACATCGCAGGCGACCATCAGTGGAGCTTTTTCCCGACCGCCGACTTCGGCAGGACGCCCCTTGGCCTGTGCAAACGCGATCGCCTGGCACACACCGGCCGCCTGAATGAGTGCGGGGAACGACTTTGCGAACGAACAGTATTCCTTGTTTCCCGATGGCTCCCGTTTCTCGACGGCACCGAACGCTGTTTCTGCCATTCGCTGCTGTCTGGTGGTGAGTGTCGTCACGCAGCACCGTCCTTTCCGGCACCGGCTTCATCAGCTTTCGGCGTTCCAAACGACATGCGAACCTGGCCACGTCCGACAGTGGCTTTCCCGCCAAGCTGCAGCAGGCGTGCATCCGAACAAAATGATCTGGCGATCTCATCGCGACGACTCGTGTCTCCGCGTGCTTTGTCGCCGAACACCGGCCCGCACCAGGCGAGACCAGCCAGAATCGTTTCTGGCGGAAGACATTCTTCATACCACAACTGACCGTCTGCCACGGTCTTTGAAGCGTCATCGATGCGGACTCGGGCATCGACCTGCATGGCTGTCTCGCTAAGAAAGCTGAAGACGTCGTCGGGCACAACGGCGAACCGTTCAACGAAAAGTGCTCGCCAGGCAGGATCATCGAACAGCCATTGTGACAGAGCGATTGCCCACTGGTCTGCGTTCGCACATAGAACAACATCGAAGTCCAGGTCCTCAAAGTACGCACGACGCGAGTTTGCCTGAGGTTCCATCAATACGGACGCGGTTTTCGAAGTCACATGAATCTGCAACGTGCCGTCGGAACCGGGAGGAATCGAGACGGTGGGCAGGGTGCCCACGGAGTTCGATCGCTGCAAATCCCGCCGCAGGCGTTCGAGTGCAATTGGTGACGTACACCAGGCAAATGTTCCGTACAGGCTTCGCACGGGAAGACAGACCAGGTGAGCATCGGTGATGATCAGCGATCCGGAGTTGGAGGATTCATCACCGGCGAGCCCGAATGCCTGGCGGTGAAGCGACTGATCTTTTCGAGTCTGATCGGTCACTCCGTGGACATCAGCCAGCACGCCTTTGACGGCCGACCCCGGTATGAACGGCCAGTTCGTGACGACTTCACGGGCGATCGGCAGATCAATAAACCCGATGCCGCGCCCTGCACCCACATGCAGGGGCGATTGCGCGTGCAGCCAGTACATGCGGGTTTCGCCAAGCGTCCCGGACTCTTCCGGTTTTGTCATAGAACTTCTCACTTTACTTCAAAGGTGTGCGTGTCATCCTGCGGAGACCAAAGTCCCCACAGTGCCAGTCCGAATCCGTCAAGGCGGTCTTGCAAATCATCGCTGACGGACTGCAGCCAGCGACCTGCGAGCGTTCGAACATCGCCGTCGATCACTTCGAGAAAATACACACTTCCGGCTGGCACCATCCGCCGCACAGCCTTCGCACCGACACGGCCATGCTCGTAGCCCCAGCCGGAGATTGGCTGCCAGCGGCCGACGCAAGCGGAAATCAGGCGCACAGTGATTTCCGTATTCGGAATCTGCCCGCAGAGCAGAGTTCTGCCGTTCAAAGCTGTTGTCGTCAGCCAAGCGGGCTTCCAGCCCTCCCGAAAAATGGCTGGCGTTGCCAGCACCATGCGAACAAACTTTCGAGGTTGCGAGGCCAATTGCTTGAACGCATCTGTCAGCGGCTTTGGAGATGTCCAGTCTTTCGGTGTCGTAGTCGTTATTTGCCAATGTGCAATTCGTCGTTCACCACCAAGCGGGCTGAGCGAATCCAATTCCTTCAGTCGTGATGCATGTCCACCGGGATCGTCAAGCCGGATGCTGAGTGTCGTCGATGGCGGACTGGCACCGTTCTTCGCATGGGCATCGTCACGAGGCAGTTCGTATAGATCCATTGCCACGGTCTGAAACAGCCCGGCATCTTTTACACCAGCCCCGCTTGCGAAATTTATCTTCACATGCATCCGGCGATCCTTTGCCGGTGCCTGAAGGAACCCGGTCGGCCAGTGTTCGAGGCCATTGACGGACAAGTGTTGCCCTTTCGCATCCAGCAGCCAGGCGGTCATCAGATCAGCCGACAGGAATGCCGGCTTCTTTTGCGGCTTGAACTGATCGTCAAGTTCCGGCAGCAGCGCGGGCTCAAGACCACCTGGCAAATCGCAGCCGGAACCAGCACCAAATTCTTTTGAAAGTTCTACCGGTCGCGCTGCATACGACTGAAAACCCACGTTTGGATCGCGACTGACTTCAACATCCAGCGGAAACGGAAAGTACAGTTGCCCGTTCTCGCACGGAAACGGGCCGCCAAAACCGATCGCCTTGAGTTCGTCAGTCTGTGACACATACATCGGATCCTCTTTGGAGTGGAATCCGCCTGAGAGATTTCCCAGCAGCGTCCGCAGCGAGCCTGCCACGACTGGCGGATAAAACCAGTCGAGCGACTTCATCCGAAGTCCGGCGACAAACGGGCGACCGTCGCGTGCAATCAGCGGGTCACGCGGAGTGATTGTCAACGTTAACGGATCATTCATAACGCCACCTCCGCCGGACCTGGCGCTTCAACCGTCAGCCGACCATCCGCCTGATCGAGAGCATCGCCGATCCACTGACCAGCGATGAGTTCGTGGGCAATTGATTTCAGGTCATTCGCCGTACAGATCCGCCCGAGCAGCCCATCCATCGTTTGTCTCAACTTCCGTGCTTCGGGGGATGAACTTCCTCGCTTGCGGCCCAGAATACGAGCAGCATCACTCCGCAGTGCCGCCGCTTGATGATCCTTGTTGTCCCAACCACGCTCGTACTGGCGTGAGGCTTCGCGAAGATCGTAGGCCGCCTTTGAGGGAAGCAGACGCAGGCGATGAAGCCTGGCCCACAGTTCAAGCCGAACGTCGAATCCTTCGGACGAGCCGGGGTTCGTCGTACCTGCTGCTCCAGACTCTTTCGTGCCCCAGTGTCCGCGCACAGAGAACGCCGCTCCGCCCCTGGCATGGATGGCGATGGCCAGGCCGTTTCGTGACTTCTGACCACGACATTCGTCCGGTGAATTCGGATTCTTTGCACGGTGTTCGGCCGCCCGGGCGTAGTCGAGCAGATCTTCCAGCGGTTCCATGAAATGGCCGATGGCGATACCGACCGACAATGTCGGAGCCGTGATGCCGGGCAGGTTCAGATCCGCGACGAACCTGCCGACGTGGTCGTGGAACTGGTTGTGTAGTTCTCAAGCGCATTCTATGGCTCGATGCACGGACACCATTGCCAGGACATCGTCAGCACCGGCGTAGAAGCAGGCACCAAATTCAGTGTTGATGAGTTCGCGTGCCTTCGTCGCGAATTCCGATTGGCGCTTCGAAAAGGTCCGATGAAGGTCCATGCCATTTGGCTGTTCGGCGAGTTTCGACAACGTCGCTCCCATTCCATCGCCGTCAGCAACAAGGAACGCTGCGTATTCCCATGGCTTGCTGATATCACACGCTTTCTGAAGCGTACTGACCTCCGTGTGCAATTGTCGAAGCAGTACCCGAATGGCAGTTTCATCGACGGCTGATTCATCGACGGCTGATTCGTCGGGCTTGCTGGCTTCCTCCTGAAGCTCTTTTTCAATTTCCTGATGTCGCGAGACAAAAAGTGGAGTCCCTTCAAACGGAAAGGGTTTCATCCAGGCGAATTTCTTCAGATCGTCTTCAATGCCTTTGGGATTTTGATCCTTTCGTTTCCTCAGCGCGCCAAGATCACGTAGAGCCTCACAAGTAGTCTCCACGCAACGGAACAACGTCGCAACTTCATGGTCTGTAGCCTGCAATCGCGAAATGGCAGCGACAAACGGTTCAATTGCAACCCGCGATACCGACGGATACCGGATTGCGTCGTGTCCCCAATCAACGCGTTTGGTCAGGCCGATCAGATCGAGTTGTTCGTTTGGCTTTACGCGCAACCTCCCGCGAGGTCTTCGCTGGCTGGCGGTGACTACCTTGAGCACCGTCTCCCGAGCACCGTCAAGTGAAGACTTGGGAACCAGCTGCTTACCGGTCCACCAATCGAAATCCCGGCATGCCTTTCGTCCGGCCAACAGCCGTGAGACCTGCCGTCGAGCGACTCCGTAGTCG
>JANOUN010000925.1:0-1963 GCA_031416875.1 Planctomycetota bacterium
TTCAGTTTCTCCTTCAGGTCCGCCGAACTGGTGATGTACGTGACTTTCTCGCCGGTCAGCTCAGCGGTTTCGCCGAGCTGGTCTTCCAGATCTGTGCGGTCGTTGATCAGGCAGACCTTGTAATCCTTCAGATCATCGCACATGCGGATCTTGCGAATCACAAACACCATCGTCAGAGATTTTCCAGACCCTTGAATGTGCCAAACCACACCCGATCGTTCGTCGGCAGTTTCGCCTTTTCTCAGCCGGTCGATAATCTTGCAGACGGCTCGGTATTGCTGATACCGAGCCATCACTTTGACTCGTTTTGCCCCCGCATTCATAAACACTGAACATGTGCGAATCAGATCCAGCAATGTCTCTTTCGGCAGCATTCCCTGAATCAGAGTTTCCTGCTCCCTCATCTGCCCAAGTGGGGCCTCGAACTTGCGATCCTTTTCAGGATAGATATCCTTCATTGTTGCCCGTGTCTCCGACGCGGGATTCTGCGAGGTGAACTTCCGATACTTTTCGGGATAAATGTCCTTCCATGGAAAGAAGAACTCTTCATCCGTGGCCGTGATGGTTCCAAAGTCCGCTCGGTCGCCGCAGGTACGGATCAGCAGTTGATTTGTGTAGAACAGCCGAGGCTCACCTTCCCTCAATCCGGCCAGCTTGGTTTCTTCCCGCTGATTACTGTAACGCATCAACTGCTGGAAGGCTTCGCCCATCGGGTTGGCTGTGAACTCATTGGCGTCCTTGCATTCGATAACAACCAGCGGGATGCCATTCACGAACAGCACGATGTCTGGAATGATGAATCCTTTACCGGCCCCCGGCGTATCGACTCGAAACTGATTGATGGCAACGAAGTGATTTCGTTCAGGATGTTCAAAATCGATCAGCCTGACGTTGGGATACTGCTCGCCGGTGACTTCGTTGGAATCCACCTGTGCCCGATACAGCAGCTTGAGAACAGCCTCATTGGCCTCCACCAGACTGTTGGCCGACAGACTCAGCAATTCCTCACGTAGATCGCTGATCTGTTTTGCTGTGAGCCACGGTTGTCCCTGATCGGTCTGGTTGATGGAGTTCAGGCTGTCACGGAAGACATCCGGCAGAATGATCTCCCGAAAGCTGGTCCGCAGGCTCTGAGTCGGATCGGCTGGCACTCCCTGCCCCTGATCGACAACGTGCCATCCCAGAGCCGCAAGCTGCTCAAGAAATGGCTTTTCGACGAAGGAGCGTTCAGACATCAACGGAGCCTTTTCTATGTCTAAAACAGGACGAATTCAAAACAATTGACTTGGGTTTTAGGTATACGCAAAGTGCTTCTGCAAAACGACTTGTGTCAACTGGCCTTTGATCCTTATCTCTAAATGTATCCCTAATTCTCGCTTTCTGTGGCCGGTTTAGGGAGACGCCACTTCGTCCAGCGAGTCGCTCCATCTGGAACAATGGCTCCCTCTCGCTTCATCTCCTGAAGCAAATTCTCGACGAACTTCTTTTTCTGATCATCGTCCAACGCATCTGAGATTTTGTCCTTCAAAAGCCGGTCGATCTGCGTTCGAGTTCCTTCGCCGAATTTCTCCAGATACGCAACGATCATTTTCTTGTAGTGTTCCTTGTCGAATGCTCGATTTCGGATGTACGCCTCTTTGTCATCTGTCGCCGCTGCGATTTCCGCCGACACAAACAGATTCGGACGACGGCCTTCCACCAGCTTCTGTGACTTCAGACTGCGGAACTCGTCCTCTGACAAAGGCTTGCCCTTCTGCACTTTGTCCAGTGCGATCACATCCCTAAGGCCGAGATCTGCTCTGGCCAGCAGCATTCGGGTGTACCGTTCGTCCAAAACCTTGTTGCTGATGACAACCTTGACTTCGTTTGGAACGGACAAGTCGAAATCCGGCATCGGGAACGAACGCTTCTTTTGTGCCTGAAAGATGCGTTTGATCCCACTGCCGATGGTGTCGATCATTTG
>JANOUN010000926.1:0-6464 GCA_031416875.1 Planctomycetota bacterium
GCCTCGCAGAGTTTCTCTCCGATGAAATTCTGAAGGACATTCCCCGCGACGACCATGGACACATTTCCGTCGCCAGCGTGGATCTCGGAAAGATGTTTGCAAAAAAAGTCTCTGCAGAATTTCAAAAGCAGACAGGCCTGAAACGAAAAGTGACAGGACTGCAACTGGGTTACGAATGCCGTTGTGCTCGACCTCACGCCTTCGACGTAATGCTGGGCAGTCAACTCGGTGTCGGGGCCTATCGAGCCCTTTGTGAAAAAGAACACAATGGTGTGATGGTGTCGGTATCTGGTCAGTTGGATCTGCATTACGTACCATTTGAAAAGCTCGTGGATCCGAAGACTCTGGTGACCGTGGTGCGCTTCATTCCGCCGGGCAGCGATTTTCATCAGCTTGCTCGGTTTCTTGAATCAAGCGCCAGCGAGTAACGCGAAAGTCCGGTTACACCGGCGATTCGGCATTTGAATCGTTGATCTGATGGTGACATTTTCGACTAACCCGAAGCGTCAGCGAGGGATGAGAATATCAAGCCCTCGCTGACGCTTCGGGTTAATGTCAATTTGGATCGCGTGAGGTTTAAATCCCCCCCACAGGCCGGCGGGACCGTCGTTTTAGTTCACAAAGTCAGAAAATTCGTTTAACGGCGAGGCGCAGGCGAAACGCGGCAACGACGCCTGCGGCTTGCCGTTAAACGATTAAAACGACAGTCCCCGGTGTCTGCATGAATTCAGTGCCGAAGTCAATTCGCTGGCGGGAGAGGGCAATGCATTTTGCACAGCGAGTTCTGCTGTTCTATCTGGTGGTGATGGCCTTGTTCACGTGGTTTCAGCGAACGATGATGTATCCCGCCGGGCGCGCTGAGCAACTGGCTGTGGCGGAATTTCCTGTGACGACAGGGAAGTTTTCAAAAGCGTTGGATGTTGAAATTGTGTCCGGCGGCAATGAAAAAATCCGTGGTTGGTTTCTGCAGGCGGGCAAGCATCGCGGCGATCGCCTGATGCTCTTTTTCCACGGCAACGGGAGTCATCGCGCGCGACGGTTGGCGTGGTACGAACTCTTCTGGTCCATCAATGTCGATGTCCTGGCCATAGACTATCGAGGCTATGCGGACTCGGAAGGGCAGCCATCTGAGAAAGCACTGACAGAAGATGCGGCAGCCACATGGAAGTATGCCACGCAAACATTGGGCTACAGACCGGATCAGATTGTGATCACTGGTGAATCGTTGGGTGGTGGCGTAGGCGTTAAGCTGGCGTCAACAGTTTGCCAACAAGGTGAACAGCCCGCGGGGCTGATCCTGGTTTCCACGTTTTCATCCATGCTGGATGCGGCTCGCAATCGTTTCTGGTGGTTGCCTGTCAGGTTTCTGCTGATTGATCGCTACCGTGCGGATCAGGAGATCCCTCATGTCACCTGTCCCGTGCTGCAATTTCAAGGCACGGCCGATGCCATTATTCCCCTCGCGCTCGCGCGGCGTTTACACGACGTGACTCCGGCAAAGTCGCAAAGTGGTGTACTAAAGAAGTTGGTGTTGTTCCGAGGCACGGGGCACAACGACCTGTTGCATCGAAATGGCAGGGAAGTCCAGAACGAGATACTGCAGTGGATTCAATCGGGCAAAACCAGCATGAAGCCATGAAGGTGATTGATGACACCAAAGGCATCAGTTCGCCTGGAACTGGTGCCGACTCTGCCAGGCGATTGAGAAATCTGGCGCGAACATGTTCCGGACGCAGATTCAGCGGATCTGGCCACTCACCATGCACCGGTAGGTCTCTTCCCGACCCTTAATCTTGACGATCAATTCCTCGGCAAACTTCCCCGGAGTGTTGGGAGCCGTGAATTCAAGTTCAACAATCTGCAGTTTCTTTTCGGCCGAATCCAGTTTCACTTTGAAAGAGTCCTGCATCTTAGGGCAATCGACGTCCTCCACGACGAATGGCTTTGTGCCCTGGATGACGACTTTCACGGTCGTCACTTCACCTGGCTTCAAATCGCGAATCTTAACATTGTCATTTGCCAGTGTGATATCCGACTTCACGACGCCTTCAACCATCAAGGGAACATTCGGACTCGCGGCATCGTCCGTCACAATCGTGATCATTTCACGAATTCGCCCCGGACGAGCAGTCGGTGCCAATGTTATCGTCAGTTCGAAATCCGCAGTTCCCAGCCCGGGATTCCGATCAATCTCTTTGAGAGTGGCATTGAGATCTTTGTTTGTGTATTTGACATCCAGGATCTTCCAGTCCGGGCGTCCAGCGTAGGCGATCTTGCAAGTCACCTCGCCACCAGTACCAACCTCGCTTGAACCGAAATCGATCTTGCCCGGCGTAAATACGACGTCCGTGCGTATATATGCAGAAACTGGTATACGCACGCTTTCCAGCTGAGGAGCGTCAAAAGTGACCGTCAGGAAGGTATCACGCTGGTGCTTATATGATCGAGTATTCATGCGGACTTCGATCGTGGCTTTTTCGCCCGGTTGCAGGACGCTCTGCGAAGGCTCTCCCGGCATCACGCATTGGCACCCTGGAGACGATCCAACGATGTGCACGACCACGTTCGTGGTGTTTTCGATGGTCAGGACTCTGAGAGATTCAGAGCCAGCGGCGATGACGCCGAAATCCAGTTTCTGCGGTTGGATGAGCTGCTGCGCCCAGGAACTCTGAGCGACTGCAGACGAATTGCCGCTACAAATCGCCAATAGAACGAGACCGAAAGTAAAAAGTTTCCCCAGCATGATATCGCACCCGTTTAAGTCAGTTTTTCAAATCGAACAGGGAGAATCACTTCTCCAATCTCGTTCTACCTGAACAGACAGAAGCGAGCCGCGTTAATAACAATGCGACCGCGACGTCTTCAATTGACGTGGAAATTCCAGATTCGCAGACAGTTTCAGCTGACCCAAGCTCAAAGTCGTCTACCCCCATTCATGATAGCAGGCGCACAACAAGCGCTGTAGTCCTGTAACCGAATTCCTCGAACGACGCTTTTGTTTCCCGTCAGTAAACTCACCTGCCATTCTGGCCTGATTCACTAGGTCGACTGTCCCATTTTGTTCGTAGTCCCGCCTTTAGGCGGAAATTCAGGCTGCCCAACCATGAATATTCAGCCAATTCTCCGGCTAAAGCCGGGACTACAAGCGAATCTCGGACAGTCGAACTAGATCAAACCATGACGAGGCTCATTTATGATGCAGTTTTGATGGCTCAACCGACACGACCTGGAATTTTGAGTAGTCTGGGTTGATGTGTCCAGCGTGATTTCGCTCTGATGGCCTTGGTTCCGCCCCAGAATCGGCAAAAACTGCTGTTCAACCAGCAAATCGGAATTCGAAATGTATTGAATGGAAGCATTTTTTCTGCAGCTGGCCCGCAGAGCAGTTGCAGCAGTATTTTCCGGAAAACCCAATTGGATGATCCAAAGTTCTGATTGGAATGCGTATGCCAGGGAAACTTGCACGGTTGCCTGGTTTGTCAATTTGTAGGGTGTAACAAGCGGCAGCGCGGGCACACCAGACCGGTGATCCGGTGTGCCTGCGCGTTGCTTGTCACACCCTACGAGTTGCCCATCGTCAAAAACTGGCCAGCCGTGGGGGAACTTGCATCATCGTTGCAGAGTGCAAGGCGATTCGCCAAACTCCGGAATGTCGCTGTCCCATTCGCCACCAATCAAGAATTCAACAGGCCTCAACACCCTCAAATGACAATCACTGACGCTCTTCACAACAGCCGCTTTCTGAAAGCGGTTCGCCGCGAGCCCGTCGATACGACTCCGCTGTGGATTATGCGTCAAGCCGGGAGATATCTTCCTGAATACATGGCAGTCCGCAGCAAGGTCACGTTCATGGACCTCTGTAAGACGCCCGAACTGTCGTGCGAAGTGACGGTCACGGCGCAGCAGGTACTGGGTGTCGATGCCGCGATCCTGTTTGCCGATCTGTTGCCGATTCTGGAACCCATGGGGATCGATCTGGAATACCAAAAAGGCGAAGGCCCCGTCATTCATAATCCGCTTCACACCGGACGCGACGTCGATCGACTCCATGTCCTCGACAATATGGAAAGCGTGGATTACGTCTTTCAGGCCATTCGCCTGATTCGTCGCGCGCTGCCGATCGATATTCCACTCATCGGCTTTGCGGGAGCACCGTTTACGCTGGCCTCTTATTGTATCGAAGGCGGAGGTTCGAAGAATTATGTCCGTACGAAGTCGCTCATGTACAACGATGAGAGTGCCTGGAATGTGCTGATGAGCCGTTTGACAGACACCGTCATCCTGTATCTGCAACAACAGATTGCAGCAGGTTGCCAATGCGTCCAGGTTTTTGACAGCTGGGCCGGTTGTTTATCGCCATCCGATTACCGCCGCTATGTGCTGCCGCACACAAAACGCCTGATTCAATCGGTCAAAGACCACGCACCTGTGATCAACTTTCTCAACGGCAACCCTGCCCTGCTGCCGTTGCAGCGGGAAGCGGGCGGGCATGTGATGGGGATTGACTGGCGGTCTCAACTGGACCAGGCATGGCAGACACTGGGGCACGATGTGGCTATCCAGGGAAATATGGATCCCGTATCCATCTATGCCGATCTTCCGGTGCTGAAGCAGCGTGTGGCAGATGTGTTGAATCTGGCAGCCGGACGACCGGGGCATATTTTCAATCTGGGACACGGGGTGATGCCTGACATGAATCCGGATCATGTCAAGGCCGTGGTTGATTTTGTGCATGAACTGGGGAGCAGGCGGTGACGGAATCTGCGTCCAGTACTGCCGTCTCAGGGATTCGCAGAGTTGCAGTGATCGGAGGCGGCATTACAGGACTGGCGGCTGCGCAGCGACTGGTGTCACGTTCGAACAATGTGCAGGTTGTGCTCCTGGAAGCTTCGCGGAGACTGGGCGGAATTATCCGCACTGAGACTGCCGACGGATTTCTGATGGAACTCGGCCCCGATTCCTTCATTACCAACAAACCTGCTGCGATCCAGTTGTGTGAGGAAATCGGGTTCACGGATCAGCTGATCCCGACGGATGCCCGATTTCGCCGATCGCTGGTGCTGCGAAACGGAAAACCGGTGCCGGTGCCCGACGGATTCATGCTGATGGCTCCGTCGAAGCCATGGGCCATTCTGACCACTCCGATTCTGTCCATCATGGGCAGACTGCGATTGCTCAGCGAAGCATTCATCGCACGGCGAACCACCGAAGAAGACGAGAGCCTCGCCAGTTTCGTGCGGCGACGATTCGGTCAACAGACTCTTGAACGACTCGTACAACCATTGGTCGGCGGAATCTACACCGCGGATCCGGAAAAGCTGAGCCTGAAAGCCACAATGCCGCGTTTTCCGGAAATGGAACAGTCGCATGGCAGCGTCATCCGTGCGACCCTGGCACAGCAGAAAATCGATCGTCATCGTTCCTCAGGACACAAAACCATCAATGCATCCTCCGGCAGTGGAGCGCGTTACGGATTGTTTGCCACGGCTGCCGGTGGTCTGAGTGACATGGTGGCGGCAATCGAGCGGGCCTTGCGGAAGTCGGGGCGAGTCGAAATTCAACTGGGTGCAGAAGTCGCGGGAATCGAAAAGTGCAAAGTCTCAGGTTCGCATTGGGTTGTTCAACTGCGCAATCAACAGCCGATGACATTCGACGCCGTGATTATGACGCTGCCGACTCACGTCGCCGCCCGAATTCTCAAAACCGCCATCAGTCCTGAACTGCAGATCTTATTGCAGGATATCGATTATGCATCGAGTGCCATTGTCGTGAGTGGTCATCAGTTGTCAGACTTCAAGCACCCGATGGACGCTTTTGGGTTGGTCGTACCGGCGATTGAACGGCGTAAGATTCTTGCCGTGAGTTTTTCCAGTCGCAAATTTCCGGGTCGCGCACCTTCAGGACAGATTCTGCTGCGAACCTTTGTAGGTGGCGCAATGCAGCCGGAACTGCTGAACCACGACGACGACACGATCGCCGGATTTGTGAACGATGAATTGCGTTCGATCTTCGGGATGAAGGCAGAGCCGATGTTCAGCGAAGTGATTCGTTACCGGAACGCCATGCCGCAGTACCACGTCGGCCACCTCGATCGCGTGGCCGGCATTGAGTCACTGCTGAAGAACACACCGGGACTGCATCTTGCCGGCAGTGCCTACACGGGCGTCGGAATCCCCGACAGCATCGCCAGCGGCTGGGCTGCTGCTGATCACGTCACGTGATCCTGAATGCGGGAGCATCCCGTTGAAAAATGTGTCAGGAACTTCGGAGGTGTTCCAAACACCTAAACCGCGTTCAGAATGAGATGCGGAGTTTTCTGTAGAGTGTGACAAGCGAGCAACGCGAGCGCGGGCACACCGAGGATTCAGCGGAAACGTGGTGTGCCTTCGCAGCTTGTCAGCTGCTTGTCACACCCTGCGAATTTTAAAACTCCGGATGCCATTCTGAACCTGGGTTAATTACGT
>JANOUN010000927.1:0-5898 GCA_031416875.1 Planctomycetota bacterium
ACCTCCGCCCGGCAAGCTGCCCAGACCAGCAGCTTTGAGTCGTTCCAGCACGGTCTTCAGCGGCAGTTTACTGATCTTTGTGAAGTGATGAATCTCCGGCGGACTGAATCCATGAATGTTGATCTGCGGAAAATGTGCCCGCAGTGTCCGCAATGTATCTTCGTACCATTCGAGCGGCAGTTTGGGATGCAGTCCGCCTTGCAGCAAAATCTGGTCGCCGCCAAGTTCCACCGTTTCTTCGATCTTCTTCAGCAGCGTTTCCATCGGCAGGACGTACACCTCAGGATGATCTGGCGGACGGTAGAACGCACAGAAGTCGCACACTGCAGTGCAGGCGTTGGTGTAGTTGATGTTGCGATCGATGTTGTAGGTGCGGAACGGTTCCGGATGCAGACGCATCGTGACGGCGTTCGCGGCTGCTCCAATGGCTGCCAAATCGTGCGACTGCAGGAGTGCAAGACCCTCTGCGGGAGTCAGTCGGTCACCAGCGACGGCTTTATCAAGCAGTGACGAAATCTCGGAAGACAATATCGACATCAGGTTTCACCAGGTTGTGCTGAGCAGCCAGTTCGCAGAACAGTTTTAATCCACTGCGTTCGGCGGACATCAGATGATAGTGCAGGTTTTTCGTGAGATAGTTGTGGGCGACCGCCTGCGTGAGGCCCAGTCGAGGAGCTTCTTCGGCAGCGATCTCCGCGATACGCTCCAGTCCGAGGTCGCGAGCGTGCGACAGGACGTCGTCGATTCCGTCAGTATTGGCTTCCTGTCGAGCCACCCACATCGCGAACACGAATGGCAGCCCGGTCCATTCGTACCAGACCTGTCCAAGGTCCATGACTTCCACGAACGATTCGGACGGATCGTGCATCGCGCGGTCACCGATGAGTAACACAGCGTCGGCCGTACTGTCGCGCGTCGTCGATTCCATCTTCAACGGTTCAGTCTTTGGAATTACGCCGTAGCGATCGGCCAGAATGACTTTCGTCAGTGCCGCACTGGTGCGGGAACCTTCGTCGAGTGCCAGGCGGCGAATGTTGCCCGGATGAACGCGGCAATAGAGTTTGACGCTGAGCACTTCGCCGCGGGCCGCAACACAGGCGTCTGAAACGACTTCGTAACCCGGACGGCGAAAGTATTCCACCGATGGAATCAACGCCACGTCCAGAAGTCCGTCAGACAACGAATCCGCCAGGCGACTTGGATAATCCAGCACCAGATTCGCAGACGGCAGCAGTTCCTCAAGGCCCTCAATAAGTGGACGTGAGTTCAGGTAGCTGACCGCACCGATCTGGAGATGTTGTGTCAAAGAATTGTGTTGCAGCGTTGTCATAGTTTGAAACACAGGAAAAAACGGGTGTTCGTTCCAAACAATTGCCCGATGGATCACAGTATAAGGGCGTCGCGAGTCTGCTCAACTGTTGAATGCAAATCGTTTCGATCAGTCCCATTGTTTGTTTCACGCTTTGCCCCTTTGAAACCGTATTCCGCCGAAATTCTTAACGGTGGATATGAATTTGCCCCTGAGGATTGCCAATGACCCAATGTCCGGATCTGAACATGGCCCTTGTCGGCTGCGGCACGGTGGGTACGGGGGTGTTGAAAATCCTGCAGTCGTCCATGGAATCGTTGCGGCAGCGGACGGGGCGTTCGATTCAGCTGCGGCGCGTCGTGGTGCAGAACGTGGCGAAACAGCGGGACGTCGATTTTGGCAACATCCCCGTGTCAAACGATATTCGCACGGTAACGGACGACCCGGACGTTCACGTTGCCATCCATGTTGTGGGTGGGATCAGTCCGGCGCGTGAAGATGTGACGCGGTTGCTGAATTCCGGAAAAGATGTGATCACCGCGAACAAGGCTTTGCTGTACGCACACGGTGCGGAGCTTTTTGCGCTGGCTGGAAGGCTGAATCGCACGATCTGCTTTGAAGGCGCGGTTGCGGGCGGGATTCCCATTATTTCTGCGGTGACGACCGCGCTGACTGCCAATCGGATTGTTTCCATTGAAGCGATTCTGAACGGGACCAGCAATTTTATTCTGACGCGAATGCTCGATCGTCGTGAAACGTACGATGCGGTGCTGGCGGAAGCTCAGGCGCGCGGCTACGCAGAAGCCGATCCCGCGATGGACGTGGATGGCACTGATGCCGCTCAGAAACTGTCGATTCTGACGCAACTGGCCTACGGCACGCGGGTGTCTCTGGAAGACATTGTGCGTCAGGGGATTCAGCAGATCGAATTGCTGGATCTGCTGGTCGCGGCAGAACTGGGATACCGCGTGAAGTTACTGGCAACCTCGCGGCTGGCGGCGGAGCGTCTTGAAGTTTCCGTGCAGCCGACGCTGGTCCGCGCAAATCGTGCCATCGGGATGACCAGCGGAGCCGACAACATCGTGTCGATTCAGGGGGATGCCGTGGGACTGCTTCGATTCTCCGGCGCGGGTGCCGGTCAGATGCCGACCGCGTCCGCCGTGATGGCCGACGTGATCGACTATGCGACAGGCCGGGCCGCGATTACGTTTCAATCGATCCTGCGCATGCTGGGGCAGAAACCAGTTCAGCTTCAGCCCCAGGAAGAACTCAGCCGCCGCTATTACCTGCGTTTCACCGTCGCCGACCGACCGCATGTGCTGGCCGACATCGCGGACATCCTGGGACGGAATGAAATCAGCATCAGCAGCGTCCGCCAGGATGAAACAGACGACATCGACGATGAATCCGGCGTCGCGCGACTTGTGATCATGACGCATCGCACCACCGAGGGGCGTCTGCGAAATGCCGACCGCGAAATCGCCGAATTATCCTCCATTCGCGGAGATCGCATTCGCATGCCGGTTGCAGACTGAACGCCCAGCGCGGGCTTTTTCCTCAACCCAAGGAAGAGCGTGAAAGAAATTTTAACCGCGGATTTCGCGGATTTCACAGATAAAAACAATGTGACTCATCCGTACTATCCGCGACATCCGCGGTTAGAAAACTGCGATTGGAAAGACAACTGCATGCGAAATGCAACGCGTAAAACTTTCGCGTCCTGCGCAATTTCACAACGTTAGTCGTACGAAACGTCGGTTCTACTTTTTCTTTGCCTTGCCACGTTTATTTCCAATGTTTGTCGAATCGACTACGGCGCCAAGGTCTGCCAACGACATTTGGTCAACCCATTCCTTACGCGACTGTGTGTAATCGCCTTCTCCCGCAGTGAATTGCTGCAGAAATCGAATCATGCCCGCACGTCTCAGGCGGAACCGGAGAGCTTCCAGTCCGTGGCGGCGAATTTCGTCAAGCGTTTGAGTCATGTTCCAACTCCTGTAACCACACCAACGGGTTGACTACCTGGACCAGCAATTGACGGCGGCAACGTTTGGCCAGCCGACAAAAACGATCATCGCCACGATTCGGTCTTCCTATTCCTCAGGAACCACCAGCAGTAGCGCGCTGGCGGGCGCTGGGACGATCCGACGAGGTGGGCGCGCGGAACAGACTCGATGGCAAGGTGACGACCGCCACAGTTCGACCAGTCATGTCAAAAAACTCGACGCTATAACCAACTTCCTTGCCGGAGACATCATGGCGCTCGACCAGGGTGCCCACGTCGCCAGCGCAAAGGCCCTGTTCCGGCAGGTCCACGGTCAGAATCACGTCTTGGTACAGGTCAACATTCATGGCATCACTCCGGATACATTGTAATCAAGCGGGGAAAGTCCGTACCAGTGTCGATTTGCCAAATGCTGCGGAATAGAACCCGGCCACCGCCCAAGGCAGGCAGTGGGGCGACAATCTCATAGCGCTTCCCGTAGTCCGAGTCCGCCTCGCAATCAACTTCAGCGGCAAGATGATGAACACGCAGTCGGATTCCATTTGCTGCCAATCGTCCCCGGAATAACCCATCGAGAAAAGCAGCCTGGCTTTCGATCCTCCGCGCCGGTGAACCGGGTTCAACAAGTAATCGCACAGCTTGTCTTTGGCGATGACTGCCTTGTCGGCCATGGGAATCATCATTTCCCCGTCCCCTACTCCACGGGTTTGATCTCCTTCGGTGTCATGTGGTCTGGTACTGCAATTCCCGCAGATCCAGGTGAGGAGTGCGTTGGGAAAGGTTCAGCAGCAATATTGACTGCCACACGCAACACCCGGCCGCCAAATTCGGGTATCTGCAGGAAGCGTCGCTCTACTGTTGTATCATCCGGGTCGGGCAGTAATCGGCGCGATTGATCTCTGTTGTTGCAACCGTTGCCTCAATTGTCCAGGATATCCTGATTCTAAGCGACAACGCAAAACCAGAGATCAGCCAAGCCTTCAAACATTCATCCCTTATTCAACGTCCGTTCGCGAGAGGCGAGGTCATTTCAAACGACTCAAACGAACTCAGTCATTCGCAGTTTCTGACGACCGTCGCGCTTTTTGAAGGCGGGCTGCTGGCGGCGGCGTTCCTGGGCGGCTGGTTCTTGGACTGTCCGCCCACGGCGACGCTCACCTGGTCGCTCGAAGATTTCGGGCTGGGACTGCTGGCGACTGTGCCAATGCTCGTCGTGCTGGCGATCTGTGCCTTGTCGCGCTCCGAAGCGATGCAGAAGATTCGGGCCTTTCAACGAGACACGGTCGGTCATCTGCTGGACGAATGCCGCTGGTACGACATCGTGTTGCTGGCTCTGCTCGCCGGCGTTTGCGAAGAAGTTCTGTTTCGCGGATTTCTGTTTCTGTGGCTGGTGCGATTCAGTTCCGTCATTGCCGTACTGATTTCCAATCTGGCCTTCGGAGCGGCCCACGCGGCCACGCCGCTGTACGGAATTCTGGCGGCGTTTCTGGGACTGTATCTGACTGCTCTGATCGCGGTTGATCCCACTCCGAACCTGCTGATCCCGATCACCGCACACACGATCTACGACATCGCCGCGTTTGCACTGGTGCTCCACGATTATCGACGGCAGAAGTGAAGGTGCAACCGGACAGGAATCGCTTGTAGTCCCGGCTTTAGCCGGAAAATGAGTTGTGTTTCCTCGTGGCAGTCGGAATTCCCGCCTGAAGGCGGGACTACGAACGTCGAACAACGGTTCCCCCCAAAAAAAAGCAGCCGTGCCGGGCAAGTCCCGGAACGGCTGTTGATTTGGCTGACACATGGATCTGTCCCATCAGACGGATCCGTCGGACTGCCCGATTATTCTTTCGACCCGGCTTCGTCAGCAGGGGCCTCGTCACCACCGCCGAGTGAAAACAGCGGGCCGGCACCGGCACCCATTCCGCCCTTGAGTTCTTCGCGTGGCTTGGCCGCGGAAGCACTGCTTGAGCCGTCTTCGTTTGTGGATGCTGCTTCGGTCTCTTTCGCTTCCGTCTTGCGGCTCAGGCCGATCTTACGTTCGCCTGTGTCAACACGCAGAATGCGGACTTCCAGATCCTGACCGACCTGCACCATGTTTTCCGGATGATCGACTTTGTGGTCGGCCAGTTCGGAAACGTGGAGCAGTCCTTCGAGATCGTCTTCCAGCTGCACAAAGACACCGAAGTTGGTGATCTTTGTGACCTTGCCGGTGACGGTCTTTCCGGGAGCGTACTTTTCCGGAATTCGTGTTTCCCACGGATCTTCGCCAAGCTGCTTCAGACCCAGAGCGATGCGGCGGCGATCTTCATCGACGGTCAGAATCTGACATTCGATCGGATCACCCTTCTTCAGGATTTCGTTGGCATGCGACACTTTGCGAGTCCACGACATGTCGCTGATATGCAACAGGCCATCGACGCCTTCCTGGAGTTCAACAAACGCACCATAGTTCGTGAGATTGCGAACCGTACCCTTGACCATGGATCCCGGCGGGTACTTGGCAGTCACTTCGTCCCACGGATTGGGCTGAGTCTGCTTCATGCCCAGTGAGATTTCCTGCTTGTCTTCGTTGATGCCCAGCACC
>JANOUN010000928.1:0-1665 GCA_031416875.1 Planctomycetota bacterium
GATTCCCCAGGATTGCCCCCGGTCACAACAAGTCGGGTCTCATCTCCTGACAGCGCAACGTCGTGAATGTGGCGGCAGGCAACAGTCAGCGTATGCTCGACCGCCAGATTCTTCCAGTCTCGAATGCGAACGCCGGATTGCGATCCATCAATCACGGTTCGGCCGTCGGAAGTGATCACTGCACAAGTGATTGACGGCTGAGCGATCGGAAGTTCATCAGCCACCGATGCACGCACGGTGAGCACAACACCCGCAAAAACGCATGCCACGATCCATCGGCACACCGCAATGATCCGACTGCAGTCACGCATCATGCCGGCAGTTCCTGAATCACCTGAGCATCGTTTGCCGCAAGACGAATTGGGCGACCGGTGTCGGTCTGTAATTCGCTCGCAGGATCCAGTCCCAGCAGCGTGTAGATCGTGCAAACGAGGTCTGCAGGAGTCACCGGACGATCGGCCGGTGATTCACCGGTGGCGTCGCTTGCGCCGATTACCTGGCCGCCGCGAACACCGCCGCCCGCCAGAGCCACGCTGAAGACTCGAGGCCAGTGGTCTCGTCCGCCCGCCGTGTTGATCTTCGGCGTACGACCGAATTCGCCCATCACCACGATCAGCGTCTCGTCGAGCAACCTTCGATCCCGCAGGTCGTCCACCAGCGCCGAAACGGCAATGTCGAGTGAAGGAATCAGGCCAACTCCGACCTTCGCTCCGGTATAACCTTCTTTGAGTCGCGTATACAGGTTGTCGTGAGTGTCCCAGCCCTGATGATTGACGGTGACAAGACGCACGCCGCGTTCAATCAGCCGTCGAGCCAACAGACAACTTTGGCCCACGGATCTGGAGCCATAACGCTGCCGTGTCTCCAGGGATTCTTCTTCCAATCGAAACGCGGCTGTGGCTTCCGGCGACGTGACCATCCGCAGTGCCTGTTCCAAAGCCGCTTGCGCCTGTTGACCATTCGACAGATGACCTGACGACTCGCCTGGGACAGAAGTCAGTGACGTGTCACCGTCGCTCCAGCTTGCGAGTTGCCTGGCAAATGTGCGGCGACGCTCACTGCGTTCCAGTGTCAGGTTCGCCGTGAGGCTGAGATCACGCACACGAAAGTCGGCCTGAGCCGGGTCGGCTCCTAATGAAAACGGTCCGAATTCGCTGGGCAGAAAGCCAGCTCCGCTGAACTTTGCGCCTCCCACACGATAGTCCGGGATCGCCACATTGTTTGGCAGAATCGACTTTGCCGGTCGCAGCCGCTGATTCGCCACGGCGTGAAACGACGGATACTCCAGCACGGGTGTAGGTCGATAGCCGGTCAACAGATAGTGCGTTCCCAGATTGTGTTCACCTAATGGCGACGTCATTGACCGAATCAGAGCGAAGTCTTTCATGCGCTGCGCCGTCTGCGGCATGCATTCGCTGATGAAAATCCCCGGAACCGCCGTCGCGATGGCTGCCAGAGGGCCGCGAACTTCTTTTGCAGCGTCTGGCTTCAAATCGAAGGTGTCCGGATGACTGGGGCCCCCATCCAGCCAGATCAGAATGCAGGATTTGGCCACGAGGCGTGGCTCACCAAAGGCAGCGTTGATCGAACTCAATTGGGACAGACCGATCCCCAGCCCTGTCAATTGTCCGAGACGCAGCACACCACGGCGGCTGAGACCATCGC
>JANOUN010000929.1:0-6589 GCA_031416875.1 Planctomycetota bacterium
AGGTATAACGAATCGGACAGATTCGTGGCAGTCCGAAGACTGCCGTCCCTTCTGCTTGGCCTTGCTCCCAATGGGGTTTACCCAGCCGGCTCGGTCACCCGAACCGCTGGTGCGCTCTTACCGCACCGTTTCACCCTTACCTCCTGCAGAACCCTGCGGTCCTGCCGATCGGCGGTTTGCTTTCTGTTGCACTTTCCCGATCCTCGCGGACGGTGGGAGTTACCCACCATCGTGTCCTATGGAGCCCGGACTTTCCTCTGAGTCTCACGACTCAGCGAACGCCTGTCCCTCTGCCAGCACGACGCATTGTCGAAACTCGCGGGCGTTTAGCAATCGAGTCGTGGTTTCAGCCGCCGATGGAGTGCATTGGGCGATCGGGGCGCATGAATTCTGCGGAATTGATTTCGTGGCCTTCGTTCTTGGCGGCAATGCATTCCAGCATCAGTTCAGCGATTTCTTCGTCCGAACCGCCCGACCTGAGCATCGTTTTGACGTCGGTTTCTTCGTGGCTGAAAAGACAGTTGCGAAACTTGCCGTCCGCTGTCACTCGAAAGCGATTGCAGCTGGCACAAAACGGCTGGCTCACGCTGGCGATGAGTCCAATCCGACCACGACCGTCCGCGAATTCATAATCCTGCGCCGGTGCGCGAGTCGTCACATCGCCGATGATCGGCAGCGGATTTCCTGTATTCACGATCTCGGCTTGTGGCACGACCGGCCTGAGCGGACCGAATTCCGATTCGAGAATGGCAATGATCTCATGGGCAAACAGCACTTTGTCACGCTGCCATTGGCCGTCGGAATCCAGCGGCATGAATTCAATGAAGCGGACTACCGTTTCGGACTCCCGAGCCATGTGACCAAATGGCACGATCTGATCTTCCGTCAGACCGCGGACCGACACGGCATTGAGCTTGATCGGAGAAAAGCCGGCCTTACGAGCCGCCTCAATTCCCGCCAGAACTCGTTCGTAGCCGTCGCGCCGCGTCACGGCTTTGAAGACTTCCGGATCGAGAGCATCCAGACTGATGTTCAGTCGCTGCAGTCCGGCATTTTTCAGCAGTTGAGCCTGTTCCTCCAGGAGGATTCCATTCGTTGTCAGCCCGATGTCGCGAATTCCCGGCACTGAAGCAAGCCGCTGCACAAGGACATGCAGGTCGCGGCGCACAAGCGGCTCGCCACCCGTGAGTCGAATGCGATTGATGCCAAGCGTCGTCCCGACGCGGACGATGCGTTCAATTTCCTCAAACGTGAGCAGATGCGCCTTTGGCATGAACTCGACATTGTCCGCCGGCATGCAGTAGAAACAACGGATGTTACAACGATCCGTCACGCTGATGCGCAGATTGTTGTGCAGACGGCCAAAGCGATCAATGAGGCGTCGCGGTGATTGTTCGTGCTTCATATTTGTTCACCGTTTAGGAATTAATTGCCCGCTCTGTTGCCGATGAAATTGTTTCTGACGTTCCGACGAGAGTCCACTTCTAAGGTAGGATGGACATTCATGTCCGTCGGATTGAGGGGAATCTCTGTCGCAGCGAAGATTACTGCAAATGAAAACATTCACGGATCTGGAACGATCTCTGGCGAGGACTCGGACATGCATGTCCAAGCTACGGGAATCGCTGGCTCCGGATGAAGCCACTCCGTCGCACCGTCGGCATAGTGTTCCTTCTTCCAGATCGGTACGCTTTCTTTGAGCGTATCGATCAGCCACCGACCGGCTTCAAATGCCTGGGCTCGGTGAGGCGAGCTGACAGCGACGGCTACGGCGATGTCTCCGAGTGACAGCCGTCCATAGCGGTGCGACATCGCCACTTCGATGACCGAGAATCGTTCACGGACCTCGGCCTCAAGGCGTTGCATCGCGGCGGTTGCCATTTCGGGAAACGCTTCGTATTCCAGCCATGCGGTACGAGCCTCACCGGTGAACTCACGCACTGTCCCGAGAAAAAGCACGACGGCTCCGGCTCGATGACTCCGAACGGATTCCGTCAACGACGCAAAATCGATCTGATGCTGAGTCAATTCGATCACGATCAACCTCCGCTCACAGGAGGAAAACACGCCACAATATCAGTGCCGTGCAGGATGCGATCATCTGAGGCATAGTCATTATTGACCGCCCAGAGCAAAATTCCATTCCGGGTTGCCAATGCCGGCAGAGACTGGAGCAGCGCCACACGAGCCTGGGCGACAGTCGCTGTCTCAGGAAGGGTCAACTCCACCGATTCACAACCCGCGATTTCGCGAGCAGCGGCAAAAAGCAGTACGGAAAGTTTCATGAGACCAGCATTATAGCAGGCCCACCGCCAATTTCATGCTTTCCAGGCCCGCTTCCGCACAACCGGGAAGTTCTCAGGAAACCGGAACCTCGGAATCCTCAAGTCGGCTCGAATAGCCGTATTGATTAAAGATCCATTTGATCCGCTGGTAGATTTGTTTCATCTTCTCACGATCCATCCGGAATAGATTCTTTTTGTACTCCGTCAATTTTGGCACTTCGGCTTTGATCAACGGTTCAACCGACGACCAGCTGCTCAACCCGAGAGCCTTGTAAGTCTGAGCGACTTCGCCAAGCGGATCGACTTCCAGATCTTCGAATCGGACTTCGTGCAGATTCCCGGCAGGAATCAGTGACTTCGTTTCCTCGTACGTGCGAATGCACTTTTCGTACAGCATCACCATCTCATCTTCGCTGCCTTCCGGGTCTGGCGGATACAGCGAGTTTTCGGCAAACATTGTCTGTCGCAGGTGCATCGAAGAATTGTAGACGGCGTATGGATCGCGATAGATGTAAACAAACTTTGCGTTCGGAAACATCTCAAGCAAAGTCGCCACGCGATACGTGTGACTTGGTGATTTCAGGACCACGGATCGGTTCTTGCGAATTGTCAGCTTCTGAATCAGTCGCAGCAGTGACCCTTTCCAGATTGTTCTTTCTTCTTCGGTCATCTCCCGCGGATCAAAGTAACGCCCGTAGATATCCTGACGCATATGAAACGCCAGCATCAGATATGGCGACAATCCGCAGTCCATTGCGATCGCAATTTCGTCTTCCTGCGGTGTGTGCCAGGTGGTCGAAATATTGTCCATGGGACGAGTCTTTGGAATTAATGACTTCGTCAGCCTGGTGATAATGCTTTCCGTGAGCAGAAAATGCCCCGGATACATGCATTGGTACAGATTCGGGTAGGTCAACTCCGGATCCATCGTCATCAGATTGTGGAGGAGCGTGGTACCGCTGCGCCAATGTCCAAGCACAAAAATCGGAGGATGTTCAATCGCAGTGCGAGCCACCTTGCGACCATAAACAGCGGACTCAAGCAGGTTTTCTGCCGAGGTGAGGACGCTCAGGGCAGAAATCGAGGCCCAGCGAAAAGCATATGCAGCCGTAAACTTTGGCTTGTAGCTAAGCAGCCTCAACCAGCCTCCGATACTCAACCCATGCCACATGCAGAGCACGCCCTGACGGGACGCCTTCACGCAGGCGTTCTGGACGTTAAGCACGGATGCTTGTCCTGAGCGATCGGATTGCGTTGTATCTGACATTTTTAACGTTAAGGTTGAGTCCACCAAACTTAGTGCATCCGATCAACAGCGTCCCGAGAACACAATACCAACAGAATCATTATCGGAACAACTGAAATGGCATGCCATACAGAATTGCGTCCCAAAGTTTAAACCGCGAATTTTGATCGATCAAAGTCATTGCGGCTTCCCCAACCGTGTTTTCCCGAGGATTATGCAGAATTCCTTTGAAATAATGCCCTCAGCTCTTGTAAAATCTCGGGGCGGAATTGCTTTCCTTTTCCATCGCGATTCGGGATTTCCCGGTGGGATGGCTTAACGGGGTTGCGTTTTTCTATGATGGCGGTCGCACGCTGACGTTTTGCATCGCACTGCTGCTTCGGGAGTTTGTTGTGAAGTCATTCTTCAAGAATTTGCCATCTCTGGGCGTCTCACTTCTGATCAACGTGTCCGTCATTGCGGCGCTGTACTTCATTCATCGTTCGCTGCCAGTATTTGCGAAGGAGATGATGCTGGAGTCGATCTTCACTGAAGAAATGCCTCAGGAAGAAATTACCCGCGAAGTGGAACTCGACACGGCACCCGCCGAAACGCTCAACGTGATTGCCGGCGGAACGCCATCGACTGTCGTGGGTGCCTCAGCCCAACCAGCGGCCGCCCCCGTCAACGTGCAAAAAGCTGCGGTCATGAAGGAAGTGAACATCAGGCCGGTCACCACCGACGTCGCGCTGCCATCGGACGAAATGATCGGACAGGAACTGGGCGAAGGCGAGATCGTCGGCGAAGTGGGTTCGATGGTCGAAGGCTACGGGGCCGCGATGGGAATCATCACTCAGGAAATCATTCGCATGATGCGACAGCAGAAAGTCACTGTGGTCTGGCTGTTCGACGAATCCGGAAGTCTCGAAGATGACCGCAAGGAGATCCGCGAAAATTATCTCCGCGTTCTCGACGAACTGAGCGTTGCAACGACCAAGGATGAGGAACTGCGAAAGGGCAGCGAACAGCTGCTCACGGTCGTTGCCAGCTACGGTCAGGGAATTCACGAACACACACCGCGTCCGACCGCTGACCTCGATATGATCAAAGCCGCCATCGACAAGGTTCCTGTCGATCAGTCCGGTCAGGAAAATATGTGTCAATCCATTGCCACGATCATCGGTAAGTATAAACAGACGGCGATCCGCGGAAAACGCAAACTGGCGGTAATTGTGGTTTCTGACGAGTCCGGTGATGACGGCGACTTTGTTGAAAATGCGATCTCCGAGAGTCGTGCAGCAAAGGCACCGCTCTATTTCCTGGGCCGCGAAAGTATGTTCGGGTTTCCGTACGCCCACCAGCGCTGGATTGACGAACCGACCAAGGAAGAGTTCTGGATTCGCATCCGCCGCGGCCCGGAAACGCCGTTTCCCGAGTGCCTGCAATGGAACGGTTTGCATTCCCGATGGGACACTCAGTCTGCTGGCTTCGGACCGTACGAACAGGTTCGCATGGCTCGTGAATCAGGAGGAATTTTCTTTGTGCTTCCCGGCGAAGAAAGCACGCTGGTGGGCGAAGGCGCGAATGACCGAAGAAAATACCATTTCCTGTCGATGAAGGAGTATCAGCCGAATCTGGTTTCGCGGCCGGATTATGTCCGCGATCGCTCCACAAGTGAGTTCCGCGAAACGATCTGGCGCGTGATTTCGACGTTGAACCCGAACGGTGACAAACTGCTGTTCCAGGCATCCGACCCGGAGCTCAATATTCAAAGCGAACATTTTCCCCTGGCAGTCGAAGGTTTTCGTACGACGGCCGCAGTACAGGTCGTCAAAGCCGCACGCGCCATGCAGCTCATCGAACAGGCGATTGCGCTGCTGGAAAAAGTCAAACCACTTCGCGCCTCCGAAGCCACTCAGCGCTGGCGGGCTGGTTATGATCTGGCACTGGCGCAGTTGTACATCTTTCGCCTCCGCTTGTATCAGTATCTGCTGGTGATGGATCAGCACGCCAATCAGATGCCGGCCCCGAAAGACCCAAAATCCAACGAGTGGAATCTTCGGTGGAATACGCAGACCATTGTCCCTGAAGAAGCTCAGTTCAGTCGTCTGAAAACCGCGTTCGGTATGAAGCAGTCACGCGATGAGTATCTCGAAATGGTGAAGACAGAAGTCGCGGCGTCTGTCGAACGCATGAAAGCGGTCACCGTTGATCACCCTGGCACCCCATGGGCTCGCCGCGCTCAGACAGAACTGGGCATGGGATTTGGATTCGTGGTCGACGACCGTCTTTGGGATCCGTCCGGCAAACGCTCAGAAGCAGCTAAGCGAGTGCCAAATCTGTAATACCCGGTGTTCTTGTCCCTGAACAATCATGTTCGAATTATGAACGCGCATGGCCGAGGGATGCTGGGGCGGTGGTGAAGTTGAACCTGGCCGGGGGCTGTTGCCGTACGGCACTTGGTTTACATTCGGAAGACGTCGAGTGTCGCCTTTTGCTCTGCAAAAGCAGCGTTTCTTTCGCGGAGCGAGTCTCGCAAATTCACCCGAATTTGTTGTTGCCGATCGAAATCCCGCATGTCCGCCGTCCGGGGACATGCAAGACCTTCAAAGTCAGCATCGTGGCCTTCGGGAGATCTTCGGAACTTTCCCCGGATCAATCTTCACATGAAACGGATAGGAAGCATGTTCCTGGAATAACTCGCGAAAGCATGTCTCAAAATCTGCGAGCAACAGGGCAACGTCAATTCTTCCGCAGGATGGCGCAAACGGACTCAGATAAACCCGGCACGAACTTGCCATGCGTCGGGCTCCGCCAAGATTGCCCTCTTCAAAATGAAACAGTGCGACCGCCGCCTGAATCAGCCCCTGAAAAAATGGCTTTTCCGGGCAGGTCAGTTCCCCCCAGAAATCCTCCAGCACGTCGTGACAGGCGAAAAACTCGCCGACATTAAACAGCGAAATTCCTTCGTCGATGCGAGGATCATCAAAGTCACACTCAGCCATTTCAGCCTGTCGGTTTTCAGAGGATGGACAGGATCGATAGACTGTTCGTGCGACTTCTGTAGCTTGGACATTCA
>JANOUN010000930.1:0-2466 GCA_031416875.1 Planctomycetota bacterium
GGAATGATGGGAGTAATGGGGCGCCGACGATCGCGACCGCTCCAGTGAAGCCGCCAGCTTCACAGCCGCCGTCAACGACCAGCACCGGACATGTACAAGTGCCGCCCGGAACCGTCGTGCCTGCTCCTGAAGTGACAAAGATGATGGATGACTTGATGGGAGGTGGCAAGTGATCCGAAATCTCAAATCTCAAATCGCAAATCCAGCTTCCGTCTCAGTCTTCATATTACTCACGCTCTTCACATCCCTCCCATTGGTCTCCGCGCAGGATCCGCCGCAACCCAACGAGCAATTCATTCCTGCCGATCAACTCGACACCGTGTTCGACCGTGACCGACGTGGCGTGATGATGAAGCGGGAGGAATTTCTCGCACTGCTGGAGCAGGCCCGCGCGAATGCGGGGAACGAAAACATCCCGATTCCGATCATCACTCAACAAGCGAATATCACCGTCACACCGGGAGATCAGCAGGCCACGGTGTTGATGGAACTCAAGATCCGGCAGTATGCCGAAGGCTGGCAGATGCTGCACCTGCGAGCGGGAAATCTGCTGGTAGAGAAACTCGAAATCGACGGTCAACCTGCTCTCATTGCACGTGATCCGGCGGATCCAACGGTCCTGTATCTGGCACACGACAAGGTCGGAGAATTCACCGCTGTTGTGACGATGTCCACTCAACTCGCGACGCTGGGCAGTGATCGCACAGCTGCCTTTCAATTGCCCGTAGTACCTGCGGTACAGCTCACGGTCAATTGTCCGGCTGGACGACACCTGCTGGTAAACGATCTGAAGCTTGATCGACCTGCAGCCGAGGATGCAGTCGCCAATTACGTCGTTCCGGTCGGAAATGCGCCGGAAGTGCGGCTGCGCTGGGTGGTGCAGCGGAAAGATACTGAGGCGCAGACTCTGGTGTTTGTCCGTACCGACGGGCAGCTTCAGGTCCAAAAAGAAACGCTTCGCTGGGACAGTGATTCGCGTGTCAGCGTCTTCGGCGGCACGATCAACAAAATCGTGGCGCGAGTTCCCGCGAGACTGGAAGTGACGAGTGTCGAATCGACGGGCCTTGAATCATGGACTCTGGATGACGATCCGGACAACGCGGGATACACGCGAGTCACGTTGACCTGGCGACAGCCGTTCACCAACGATCGCTTGATCAGGATCAAAGCAGTCTCGGCAGCCGGTGAAGGTGCCATGCAGAGAATTCCAACTCTGCAGTTTGCCGAAGTCACGGCGCACACGGGTCGACTCGTGGTGACTCACGAAGACGGCCTGCGACTCGTGTCGGAAACCGGCGGGGGCATCCGACGTATGTCCGCTGCGGAACTTGGACTTTCGACGGATGCGTCCGTGTTTGATTTCTGGCTGCAGGAGTTTGAACTGCAGGTCGCCGCAAAACCACGGGATCGTGAGTTGTTTGTCGAATCCAGCGCCGTGCTGGCGATCGACGATACAACGGCCACGTTCAACGCTTCGCTTGTGGTCGAAACGCTCAACGCACCTTTGTTCGAACTATTGGTGAATTTGCCGCCGGATTGGCAGCTGACGAGTGTCGAAGCATCTGAAATCTCAAATCCGCAATCTCAAATTTCGATCCCCTGGACTTCGACCGGTGAGCCAGATCAGATTCTGGTTCGTCCCGCTCAGCCGATCTTACCGGGTGAATTGATGACGCTGGTGCTTAAAATGACACGCACGATCGCCGACCCTGACAACGAACAGAAACTGGCTTTGCCCGTGGTCACGGCGGCGGAAACAACAACCGTTGGCGGATCGTACATTGTGCGATTTGCGGATGATCTCACTGTCGCACCCTTGTCGTTGACTGGTTTGACTCCGATTGCCGGCAGCGGTACGGAGCAGGTGTTTCAGAATCTCGGGACGACGGTCTCAGGCGAGCTTTCGATCGTTCGGAAGCCGTCGCGTTTGGCGAGTCGATCGGTTCTGAAGACATGGGCAGACAGTCGGCAGCAGTCACTGGATGCCGAGATCATTACGGACGTACTGAACGGGACGATTCGCACGCTGACGATTCGACTTTCGGAGTCTCTGGGGCCCGATCTGCGGTTTACAGTTCGCAGTGTGGGTCCCGTACCGGGAATCCAGCAGACTCGCGCGATTCGGCCTGTAACCATCATTGAACAATCAGCCGGAACACCAGCGGAAGGTTTGCGTCCGTTTACGCTGAAGCTGGATCATCGCTTTGCCGGTTCGCTGTCGCTGCATGTGTTCGTCCAGCAGCCGCGGACCGATGCGGCTCCGATTCCGGCACCGATCGTGCATGTGCAGGACGCGGTCCGGCAGCACGGCGTGCTGGTGTTTGAAGCGTCGCCTGAGCAGCAGTTGTCGGTTGGGCCCGAAGTGCGTTTGATTCCGGGACTGTTCGTGGCCGATGCGGGACTGGTCGATGCACCTGAGGTCTCAACTGGTCAGCGCGTCGCATTGATCTATCGCTTTGTGCAGCC
>JANOUN010000931.1:0-2342 GCA_031416875.1 Planctomycetota bacterium
TGAAACGCTGGCTGCGTTCTGCAGAGCAGCACGCGTAACCTTGGTCGGGTCGATCACACCGGCCTTCACCAGGTCTTCGTACTTTTCGGTTGCCGCGTTGTAACCGTAGTTACCTTCGCCTTCTGAAACCTTCTCACACACCACGCCGCCGTCAACTCCGGCGTTGTCAGCAATCTGAGTCAGCGGAGCACGGCAGGCTCGAACGATGATGTCGTAGCCGACCTTTTCGTCGTGCGTCAGCTTGCCAGGCTTCACAATTCGAGATGCTCGCAGCAACGCCACGCCACCGCCAGGCAGGATTCCTTCTTCCACGGCGGCACGAGTTGCATGCAAAGCGTCTTCAACGCGGGCCTTCTTTTCCTTCATTTCGCTTTCAGTCGCAGCACCGACGTTGATCTGAGCCACGCCACCAGCCAGCTTCGCGATTCGTTCTTCCAGCTTTTCGCTGTCATAATCGCTGGTGCTGTTGGCCAGTTCGCGTCGAATCTGTTCGATGCGTGCCTGAATGTCGGACTTCTTGCCGCCACCTTCGACAATCGTCGTGTTGTCCTTGTCGATGACGATCTTGCGAGCTGAGCCGAGGTCGGCCAGTTCGATGCTGTCCAGCTTGACACCCAGGTTGTCAAAAATGGCTGTGCCACCAACCATGATGGCGATGTCCTGCAACATGGCCTTGCGGCGATCGCCGTAGCCAGGAGCCTTGACAGCCGCAATCTTGAAGGTACCACGCAGCTTATTGATCACCAGCGTTGCAAGTGCTTCGCCTTCGAGATCTTCTGCAATGATGACCAGTGGCTTGCCGGAGTTCACGACTTTCTCAAGCACCGGGACAAGGTCCTTAATGCTGGAGATTTTCTTTTCGTGAATCAGCACGTAAGCGTCTTCCAGAACGCATTCCATGCTTTCTGAATCAGTCACGAAGTAGGGAGACAGGTAACCACGGTCGAACTGCAGACCTTCCACAACTTCGAACGTGGTCTCAAGGCTCTTGCCTTCTTCGACCGTAATCACGCCGTCCTTGCCGACTTGTTCCATTGCGTCCGCAAGGATCTGTCCGATGGCTGCGTCACCGTTAGCGGCCACAGTGCCCACCTGAGCAATAGACTTCTTGGATCGGCAATCCTGAGCCATGGTGTGAAGCTGTGCAATGATGTCAGTCACAGCCTTGTCCATACCACGCTTCATGTCGAGCGGGCTGACACCGGCAACAACGGCTTTCAGACCTTCGTTGTAAATGGCTTCAGCCATGACAGTCGCAGTCGTCGTGCCGTCACCAGCAACATCGCTGGTCTTGCTGGCCACTTCGCGGACCATGCGAGCACCCATGTCTTCGAACTTGTTTGGCAGTTCGATTTCACGAGCCACAGTCACGCCGTCTTTGGTAACGGTCGGTGAACCAAAACTCTTTTCAATGATAACATTGCGACCGCGTGGCCCCAGTGTTACTTTGACGGCTCGTGCCAGCTTCGTGACTCCACGACGCATGGCTTCCTGGGCTTCCTGATCAAAGGCAATCATCTTTGCCATGAAGTATTTCTCCGGTGATTTTCTTAAGAATTTCGGGATTTCAAGTTTTGAATAATAAGGGCGAGTCGCTGACTTCAGACAGATCATCAATCGATTTGGTCGATTTGCGCCGTCACGTCAACAATTACACAGTCGCCAGAATGTCACTTTCGCGCATCAACAGGTAGGTCTGATCTCCAACGGTGATCTCGTCGCCCGCGTACGAACTGAAAATGACACGATCACCCTCTTTGACGGTCAACGCGACTCGTTCGCCTTTGTCATTGACGTAGCCGTCTCCGATTGAAACAACTTCGCCACGTTGTGGTTTGCCCTGAGCTGAATCCGGGAGCAAAATCCCCCCGGCTGTTTTTGCTTCAGCCTCGGCCCGCTTCAGTACTACGCGATCTCCCAATGGCACAATTCGTGTGCCGCTTGTGGAAGCCTTTTTCGCCATGACCTTCTCCTGACCTGTCAATCGCACTTCGATGAATGGAAACTTATATCAGCCACTTGAACTCAGCCGTATCGACATGCTGTACCCCAAGCGGCCAGATTTGCAGTGAACAAACCTTTTGCAGCGGCAGAAAGCGAATAACGTGCCATGAGCCACAAACAATCCGCAAGTCGTGTTTGTTAAACACTTTACGCAATTTCATGCAGTTTGCAGTTGAAGAGAGTTCGTGTTGAGAGTTAGCTCAACCTGCCGTTTTGACACGAAGCTGAGTCGCTTGTGGGATACGCTACCAGCTTGCCACTGCTGTCCACGAAACATGGAATTCTCTTCAATCGATGCCAAGCTGAAAGCTTGGCCAGCCGTGCAACGCGTCTCGCCC
>JANOUN010000932.1:0-2181 GCA_031416875.1 Planctomycetota bacterium
GCCGGCACCCGCGCCGGACGTGGCATCCACCGCCCGCTTCCAGCGAGGCTTTTGTTCGGGGACGCCGGTGATCGTGCGCTCATGCAGCTCAAAGTGTGCATCGACAAATTCGGGTGTCAGATATTCTGCGGCAGCATCCAGCAATTGAAATCGACAATACTGCTTCCAGGTGTCAAGCGGTGTCTCCGCCAATATGCTTTCCAACGCCACGAAGAAGCTGGGAGTGATCACGTTGACTTCCTTGAGATCCGGCGCACCGACCGCTCCGAAGAATGCTGACCACGGCAACTTTTTGGAGATCTCACTCAGGTTTGCAACTTCATAAAGGTTGTAGCGTTTTTCCGCGTCGCGAAGTTCTGTCCGTGACCACTGAGCTTTTGCCAGCGCAGTTTCCAGTTTCAGAATATTTTCAGCCGCAACATCGCCGTGTGGCAGTTTGGCAAGTTCAAAAAGCCTGACGATATAAGCCTTCAAAGCCGTGCGTGCCTGTGCGTACTCTTCGTCACTCTCAAGGTAGTAGTCACGATCAGGCAGCGTCGTTCCGCTCTGAGAAATCCCGGCCAGGTAGCGTGATGAGTTCTTGTCGTCCGTCCCGATGCCGAAACCGAACGGACTGCCGATTCCGACGACGTTGACACGACCGAAATAACGCACGACATCTTCGGTTGTGGACAGCGAATCGATTGCATCCAGCTGTGCCTTCAGCGGCGTCAATCCTTTTTTCGCAATCAACTCCTCGTTCATAAAGCTGCGATAGAAGTCGCTGACCTTGTGACTGTTAGCGTCGGTCGGGTTTCTGACCGACTCTTCGATGATGGCGCGGATATTGTCCCGAGCGGCGTCATCGAGAGCCGTAAATGATCCGTAGTTGGACTTGTCTGACGGAATTTCGGTGGACAGCAACCAGCGTCCATTGACGTGCAGAAACAAATCGTCCTGCGGCCGGACCGTCGTATCGAAGCCATCCGGATCAATGCCGGAATCCAGTTTCTTGTCGTCTGCGGTTGCAAAACCGGCGACAGAAGCCAGTACCAATCCGGCCAGCACCAGCCGCGTCCCCATCCATTGTCGAATCGAATTTCCTGAAGTCATTGAACATCGCTTCCACAGAAAACACGGCAAATCCTGACTGTCACGCACGGACACTCAGCCAAATCTAGCCGCATTCTGTCGAAGCTGCCGCGAATTTCCAGTCACGAGCGCAGTTGGGGAATTCAGCCTGCCATGAGTCGACATCCCATTTTCCGACTATGGCCGGGACCACAAGCGAATCTGCGGCAAATCTGTAGGCCCGACCAAGCGGAGCGCCGTTCCGGCAGGTCAGCCAAGTGCCGGAACTGCGCTCCGCTTGGTCCGGCCTACCTCAAAATCAAGTCTTGACAAAGCACTCGCTTTGGAGGCCCGCCTATTTGCTTCGTCGCAAGTCAGAAACAAGGGAAAGGCTCCGCAGGATAAACTGCGGAGCCTTTCAGTTTTTCTGACTGTCCCGTTTTCTATGTGTCCGCCAATTGAAGCGAGGTTTCCGGACCTGGAACCACGAATGAACACAAATAGACACGAATGGAATGCTCAAAATTCGTGTTCATTCGTGTCGATTCGTGGTTCAAACATCCAGCACATAGAATTCGGTACAGTCCGCCGGTTTTCAAGTCCGACCCGTTTGCCGCGCCATCCACTATCTCGCAGCGGCCTGAGCCTCAAGTTCCTTTTTGCGGCGTTCCAGAATTTCGTCGCGCAGGCCGCGCGGAACCTGGCGGTATGCGAGGAATTCCATCGTGAACGTCCCCTTGCCCTGAGTCATTGATCGCAGTTCGTTTGCATAGTCGAACATGCTGGACAATGGTGCTTCGGCATTGATCACGCAGACTCCACCGTTGACTTCCGAACCGGTGACCATGCCTCGCTTACTGGAAATGTGCCCGGTGATCTGGCCCTGGTATTCGTCGGGGCATTCGATTTCCAGTTTCATGATCGGTTCCTGCAGCGCCATGTCGGCCTTCTTCAGGGTTTCACGCATACAGCCAATCCCGGCGATCTTGAACGCCATTTCGGACGAGTCGACGTCGTGATAGCCACCGTCCTGCAGTCGCATCCGCACGCCCACAACTTCGTATTCTCCCAGTGGTCCTTTGACCAGACTGAGTTGGAAACCGGCGTCAACCGGAGCGATGAATTCACGTG
>JANOUN010000933.1:0-5631 GCA_031416875.1 Planctomycetota bacterium
GCGCCTTGCCGCTCACGGGGAATCGCCTTAAGTCCATCCCAACATGCCCAGGCTCACTTGATCCCCGGCAGCCATTATCTTGTAAAGTCACATCATGATTTCCTGTCCCGAGATTCGTAAAGATGTCATTCGCCAGCACTACAATATCTCAACGATTTTTTATCGCCTGTTGTGGGGACAGCATATTCACCATGGGCTTTGGTCGGCCAACGAATCCCCAAAGATTGCGACTCGTCAGTTAACGGAGCAGCTGGCATTGCTCGCCGAAATCCGGAAGGGAGACCGTGTGGTCGATATCGGCAGCGGGATGGGCGGATCGTCGATTCATCTCGCAAAACATCTCAACTGTCACGTAACAGGCGTGACGATCAGTTCGTTCCAGCGGCGCTGGGCCGCATGGTCTTCGCGGTTGGCCGGAACATCCGGATCGACGAAGTTCGTTTGCGATGATGCAGAGAAGATTGATTTCCCTGCCGAGAGTTTCGATGTGGCATGGAGCGTGGAATGCACAGAACATCTGTTCGACAAGGCCGCCTTCTTTCGGAAAATGGCGACATGGCTCCGCCCCGGAGGCAAAGTGGCGATCTGTGCATGGCTGGCAGGTGATGATCCGTTGAGTCCACCGCAGGAAAAGCTGGTCTACGATGTGTGTGAAGGCTTCTTCTGTCCGTCTCTTGGGTCAGAGCAGGACTATGTCCACTGGCTGACTGCCGCAGGGCTGAAGGTGACTCGTGTGCATGACTGGACGAGTCGAGTCTCCCGGACCTGGGAGATCTGTCGCGATCGGGTCAATCGCTTTGGCATTCGCCGAGTGGCCTCCTGGATTGATCCGGGGCAGGTCATCTTTATCGATCGCTTTCAAACTCTGCTGGATGCCTACAATACGGGCGCCATGAAATATGGAAGTTTCATCGCAGAGAAGATTTAACACGCTGCAAGAGGGGTGTTGATTTAATACCAACCCGAAGCGCCAGCGAGGCAGAAACGGCTGAATTCCTCGCTGGCGCTTCGGGTTGGTATGATCATGAGCCCCAAATTCCTCGCTGGCGCTTCGGGTTGGTATGACCATGAGCCCCAAAAATCACTAAATCAACAGACCGCAAGAGGGGGGAACCGGAGAGTTCCGGACCCATTTTTCGACTGTCCCGGAACAGGACGTTCTGATGACGACGTCGGCCACCATCCTTAAATTCGATTGCAGCAAGAATCCGAAGAAGCGGGTTTCCCCGACACGCCTGATCGGGTTTTCGTTCGGCATTGGTACCCAGGCATTGTTGGCGGTGACGGTCGTCGGTCTTTTTTCGTTTCTGCGATATGGGACTGTGCCTGGCACCGGATCATGGATGCTGGTTGATACGCTGCTGGCGCTGCAATTCGCCGTTCCGCACAGTGTTTTGCTGCACCCGGCAACTCGCAGGAGACTGCGAGCGGTCATTTCTGCCGAGTTCTATGGTGCGTTTTTCTGCGTCTGCACCTGCATCAGTCTGTTGCTGATTTTTCGCTTCTGGAGATCTACGCACAGTGTCGTCTGGGATCTCTACGGAATCGGTGCGCAGTTCATGATTGGAGCATTCTGCTTGTCGTGGGCGGGAATGTTATACAGCATCGGTCTGACCGGGTTTGGATTTCAGACTGGCTGGACTCAATGGCGACACTGGTATCGCAGCGAAAAGTTGCCACGGCGGGATTTTGAAGTGCGAGGTGTTTATCGTGTGATGCGCCACCCGGTCTATCTTGGTTTTCTTGGCCTGATCTGGTTTACGCCGCAGATGACTGTTGATCATGCCCTGCTGGCTGGCATTTGGACAATCTATATCGGCCTTGGCAGTATGCTCAAAGATCAGCGGCTGCTGTTTTACCTTGGCGATTCCTATCGCGTCTACATGGAGCAGGTGGCTGGCTATCCCATGCTGATCTCAGGCCCGTTGGCGAGACGTCCTGCCGGGAATCGGGAACGATTGCATGACGACTCAATCGAAGTCGTCGGATCAATCTCTGACCGAGTAATCGTCGCGGTCGAGAGTCGAAGCAAAGCACCGTGAAGCGGACCGGGACCTCGTTGTCTGGAGTGCGGTGACTTGTCACCGCTTTCCTTTTCAGATCTCATGGATCAAGTCTTCATCGATCATCGTTTCAATTGACGTCGCCTGAAATCGCATTTCCTCGTGCATTCCCTCGCTGGCAAATGGCCAGATGACACGACAATTGAACAGGAAAGCGGCGACAAGTCGCCGCACTCCAAAGAAATGTCGCGTGTTGATCGACGAGTCGAACCCATGCTGACGAAGAATCGAGTTTATTCTTTCTCGTGCTCTCCGCGGTCCTTGTCATCGTCGTCGTCGTCGTCATCATCCATTTCTTCATCATCTTCATCGTTATCGCCTTCTTCATCGCCATCTTCAACGCCATCTTCAACGCCATCTTCAACGCCATCTTCAACGCCATCTTCAACGCCATCTTCATCGCCATCTTCATCGCCATCTTCATCGCCATCTTCATCGCCATCTTCATCGCCATCGTCGTGGTGGCCACGATCGGTCCTGGGATGGTGATGTTGCTGGATTAACCTGGACAGATCTGCCATCTGCTCACTGAGCTTGTGCATGTCGCGACGGAGCTGTTCCATCTGCTCATGCAGTTCGCGCAGCGGGGGTGCGGGTTGATCGCCACGTTCGATTCCTTCTCTCCGCTGTTCCATGAGACGTTGCTGTCTCTGACGCGCCTGTTCCTGTCGTTCCGGCATCGCTGATTCCGTCCGCTGACGTTCTTCCTGCTGCATCCGTTCCTGCTTTTCGGCAAGTTCCCGTTCAAGTTGTCCGGCGCGTTCACGCAGTCCCTGAGCAACTTCCGGCAGCCCTGCCTGAGCGATGCGTTCAGCAGACTCCGTGAGTGCCGCGATTCGTCTGCGATCTTCGGCGAAGGATCCTTCAGGACTGTGAGCCTCCGGATGGTGAATCTGCGAGCCCTGGCCCGGGTGCAGCTCAGAGCGTGACTCCGTTCCCAGTGGCAACATTGGCCGTTCCGTGTCCTCAAACGCTTGCCTTTTGAGCGCCGGAGAAACAACATCCAGTCCTTCGGCTCCCAACAGAATCTGTGTCTGGCGAAGTTCATTTTCCTTCTGATCCGCACCCTGCGAGAAGCAACGGTGACCAGATGCAAACAACACAACACCTACACTCATCACGAGAAACGATCGGCGAATTACCAACGAGTTCGTAATCATATTCAACTCCAGAAAAGCCATTTTTGCCGGGCATCAACCCTGAGTAGCATATCCGGCGAGATTGCGTCCGGGAAGACAAATCGCCTAATCTAAGGCTCTCGACCTGAAACTGATTCGCGGCCACTTGCGTCCATTCGCGGTTTCTGACGCCGCGTCATCAGTGACACAGCCACCAGCGTCAGAAAGCCGAGCGGAATAGTCACGATGCCGGGCTGGCTGAATGGCACGATGGCCGGGGTCTTCAGTACGTCCAGACCATAGACCTTTTCGAAGGCTTCAGCACTCAGCAGAATCCAGCCGAGCGAGGAAACCATGCCAACCACAATCGCGGTGATGATGCCCTGACGTGTCACGCGCGGCCAGAACAGAATCATGACCAGCGACGGCAGATTTGCCGACGCAGCGACGCTGAACGCCCAGCCCACAAGGAAACTCACGTTCATGTCCTTGAACAGAATTCCCAGCACAATCGCGATCGCTCCCACGACCACCGACGACATTTTCGCGACGCGCACTTTCTCGTCGTCATTCATCTGGACTCCGAACGCACTGCCCAGCAGATCGTGCGCCACCGCACCGGCCGAGGCCAGAATGAGTCCGCTCACGGTTCCCAGCACGGTGGTAAATGCAATGGCCGAGATCGCCGCAAACAACCAGGTGTTCATACTCTTGGCGAGCAGCGGAGCCGCCATGTTGTCGTCAGATAAATCCAGCGCACCGCTCGTCATCGCGCCCAGCCCGAGGTACAACGTCAGGACGTAAAAGAATCCAATACTGGCGATGCCGACAATCGTGCTGCGGCGGGCACTGCTTTCATCTTTGACGGTGTAGTAACGAATCAGAATATGCGGCAATGAAGCCGTGCCGCAGAATAAAGCCAGCATCAGCGACAGGAAGTTGATCTTGTCCGAAAACTTTTCGCTGCGTATCCCCTTGAAGATCGGGTTTTCGCCGGGACGCAGCACCTGCGAGCCAGGAGTAATCTTCTGGTAGTAGACAGTGGTCTCAACCTTGTCAGCGAGCAGGATTCTCTCATTCCTCCACAGCACGACTTCGCTCTGCTGCAGAATGCTGAAGAATTCCACCGGAGACACGGGCCCGGTTTCCGTCTTGCCGCCCGGCAAGGACTTCAGAAAACCAATCGGATGCAGCACAGCCTGATTCGGCCCGGTCCCTTTTGGAAGTCCGTTGATCAGGCGTCCGCCATCCGCCAGTTTTGTGACCGTCTGCGCTTCCGTCAAGGTCATCGGATCGCCTTCAGCGACCGGTTTGATGAAATGGAATACCGTCGTGCGTTTCGTCTCACGATCCCGCAGATGAACATAAGACTGTTTCGTCTTATCCCAGCCTTCCGGTGTCGGCAGGACGTCCACGTTGCTCAGACCTCCGAGCGATCCATCATCGTTTGTCAGATCGTCCGCCGTAACGGTGAGCGAGCGGAATTTGTAGCCATCGTTGCCGCCATTCTCGACCTTGAAGCCCTTCTGCAGAATCATCCATGTCAGAATGGCACTGAAGAAAACCAGCAGCGTTCCTTTAAGAAACTGCACCCATGTCGTCGAGACCATTCCGGCCGTTACGACGATCAGAATGACAACCGTCCCAACCAGCACAACGCCCGCCCCATGCGGCAGGGCCAGCAGTGGCTGCACCAGCACACCAGCACCAACCATCTGGGGAATCAGATAAAAGATGCTCACCGCCAGCGTGCTGATGCCAGCCGCCAGCTTGATTCCCGGTGAATTGAATTTCGAATCCAGGGCATCCGCAAATGTGAATCGTCCAAGCCGCTTCATCGGTTCGGCGATCACGAACAGGGCCACGATCCAGCCCGCGAGGTAACCGATGGAATACAGAAATCCGTCATATCCATAGAATGCAATCATTCCGCAGATACCAAGAAACGATGCCGCCGACAGGTAATCTCCCGCAAACGCAATTCCGTTCACGAACCAGGGAATCTGTCCGTGAGCCGCGAAAAAGCCTTCCGATGATTTCGCCTTGCGCCCCAGCCAAAAGCTCAGAGCCAGCGTGAAGCCCACGAAGACGGAAAAGAAGATCACGGCTTTCCACGAGAGTTCGTGAATCATGCGCGCGGCTCCTTGCTCTTCGGCGAAGATTTTTCGCGGCACAGGAAGCCGTACAGTCCGGAAAGCAGGATGGCCCCGATGATCAGCCCAAAACCATACAGCACAGCGATGTTCAAGCCTGCGATTGGCGTCGCCTCCATCTGATCGGGCGCAAACGCATTCAGTAACACGAACCCGCCATACACGATCAAATAGATCGTAAACAAGATGAGTCCGATCCTGGAATTCCGGGATTGCATGAAGGAACTTTCGATTCGATTGTCATAAACCGTAGGGTGGGACCAGCGAAGCGCCGGCCCACCAAAGAGAAATGGTGGG
>JANOUN010000934.1:0-2276 GCA_031416875.1 Planctomycetota bacterium
GTATCAATCTCTACAGCGGCATTTCTCCGGAGGGCGCGGACATTGACCTGGGACCGACCGGCGTGCTGGAGACGGTCAACGGCTCGATCTCGTTCAGTGCCGGGGAATACGGCGACATTCGCGGATCAATCATTGCGGGCGGAGCGGGTTCGGACATTAACCTGTCGGCAGCAAAGACCCTGCGAATTCGCGGTAATCTGACGGCAAATCAGGACATTCTCTTGACGGCCGGATCGCAGACTGTGTCGGGGCAGGTGAGTATTCAGATCGACGGCACCAGTCATCTGAATTCCACGGGCGGAGGTGGCAACATTGTTGTCACCGGTCACAACGACGTCGTGTTTGATGGAGTGTTCGGTACCGGCAGCACCGATCTGGCTCGCCTGGAACTCAACGCAGTGCACGGGAACCTGACAATTCCGAAGTCGTCCGGACTCATCGAATCCGATGGCTTGATCGCTCTGAAGGGAGCCGTTGTGGATGTTCAGGGTGTTGTCCGCAGCACAAAGACGACGACCGACACAACGGACTTTGAAATTGCGATCGATGCGAGCGACCGAGCAATTATCAATGGCGATCTGCAGCTGACGGGTTCGCTGCGAATCAATGCGAACAACGTGGTCGAAGTCTTTAATACGACAATCGCAATTACTCAGCCTGGACAGCGAGTTGTCTTTAGTGGCGGTGATGTTCGCTTTGGAAAAGTCTCCGCAGATGGAACCACTCAGCTCGGGGCTCTGGTGACCGCCGTTGATCGAATTGAGTTCCACGCGACGGGGCTGGTTGATATCGGTTCCGGCGCGGTCATCGCCACCAGCGGTAACAATTCCATCATCGATCTGGGAGCAGGCAGCTTGAGGATTGCCGGTTCATTGCTGGCGGGTGCGACTATTGATCATGGCGTCACGACCTATACCGGCGTCGGGGCTGACATCATCGTCAACGGACGCGAACAAGTGGCGATCGGCGGTCAGGGCATTATTGGTGGTGTGTCGCAGACTGTCGGCGGCACTCTGGCAGCCACAGGCGATATCTCAGTCAACGTCCATGGCGGTTTTTCGGACGTCAGCTTCACGCTGAGTCCGCTCAGTACCCTGCGGACGGAATCGGTCGTTGGTGAGCCGGCAAGTACCAGCCACAGCGTCACGATCAACACCGATCAGGACATTCAGATCTACAGTGCGATTTCCGCCCTGCACAACGGTTCCGACGTGACACTGATTTCCCAGGAATTGGTTGACGTGGACGGCCTGCTGAAAGCGGCTGATCAGTTGACCGTGATCGGCGGGAGTGACGAGACCGGTGTGGGATTGAATGTCCGTGCGTTTGAGTTTGACAATTCTACGGGAACACCAGTCCGTTTGCACGGTGGTACGCTGACCACGAAACCTGGCGGTACGATCACAATCGGTGCAGACCAGAAGGTTGTGCTGCGAGGCGTGGTGGGAGAAACACACAGCGTCAGTGGAACCACAGTGGCCGATGTTGGCTCCATTTATGTGACAAAGGCCAGCAATGTCTACGTGATGACCGACATCAACGCGACGAACACAATTCAGTTCCTGGCCACCGACATTACGCTGGCTCCGGACTCCGCGTTGCAGACGTATGCAGTCGGCAGCACAATCGATCTTCGGGCCACTGGCAATCTGATTGTGAGTGCGAATCCGGATGGCTCGCACCCGGCAGCGATTCGCTCGCATGCCCTCATCCATCTTCTCGGACGTACAGTCTCACTCGACGGGAACATCGAATCAACCGGCGCGGGTGGCGACGTCTTCATTAACGCCGTCGATTCAGCGACGTTCTTTGGCGACGTGCATGCCAGTGACCGCTTGAGCGTCAACTCGGGAGTTGGCGTTGGCTGGACGACGGCAAAACTGCTGGGAACGGTGACGGTTGCTGACCTCTCCGGCGGCGACATTTCAATCAACGGCGGATCGCTAGGCAGTGGTGGTGCCTCCAGCATTGTGGCCGGCCATGACGTAACTGTTGTGGGAGCGACAACCGTCGGCAGCGTTCAGGTTGCGGTGCGACGGCCGACGATCACGCTGACGCCGCAGACCATTGAAGTGATTACGGGAACTCGGCAGGTCGCCATTGGTTCGATTCTGGTCCCGGAAGTCACGTTCGTCACAACCACAACCACCGAGCAGGTCGGTACGGAAAGCGTCCGTGTCGGCAGCGCCTTCAATACGGCAGATGTTTCGCTCAGTCAGCTGGGCTACTACAACCCGAACGCCCCGGCGGCACAGCAGGTACGTGAGTACTTTATT
>JANOUN010000935.1:0-9788 GCA_031416875.1 Planctomycetota bacterium
CTCCCATAGTGAGTGTAGCAGAACTCCCAAGAGTTCCTCCCATAGTGAGTGTAGCAGAACTCCCAAGAGTTCCTCCCATAGTGAGTGTAGCAGAACTCCCAAGAGTTCCGACATCCGTCTCTTCATATCGAAATGGCGATCACCCGTCAAAACCACGGAAGTCTTGCGACTTCCGCTACGTTTCATCGCCGCTCTCCGAGTCGGCAATCAGACGCTGGAATCCCTGCTTCCGTAAGCTCGACACGATGCGGTCGAAGCGGTCCCAGAAGTCCGGCTGCCAGAAGGTCACTTCCGGGTAGCCGGGCAGCAGGCAATTTGTAAACGAGTATTCGCGGTACTTATCCGGACCGACCAAACCCGCTCGCTCCGGGTTCCGCGCGATGTACTCCACCACGGCCGCAAAGGCCGCCGTCTGTCGTTCGTCCGGACGCAGGACGTGATCGTAAGGCTGCTTTTGCAGGACGGCTCCGCGCTTCTCCAGCACCCTGTTGAGTTGGCGACGAAAGTATTTCATCGCATTGCGCTGGTCCGAACCTTCGGCCAGCCCCAGCCACAACAGGTGAAGATGATCGGGCATGCAACAGTAGATCGGACAGCACAACCCGTAGCGAAACATCGTGTGGGTGAGCAACTCGCGAAACTTGTAGTAGAAGATCGGGATCAACCAGCCGGTCTTGCGATCGTCCATTGTCAGCGACCAATGCACGCAGGCGTCCCCGCGATAAGCGCGAGCGTCTAACCGTCGAAGCCAATCGTGTTCCTGATCCGTTTGGTCCACTGCGTTGCTCCTTTCCCCGTGCCGTCGTATTCCCGATCCGTCGTAGCGGAACTCGCAAGAGTTCCGACGTCCGCCTCTTCGCATCCTCATGGCGTTCACCAGTCAAGACCACGGAAGTCTTGCGACTTCCGCTACGTTTCTGACCACGGAAGTCTTGCGACTTCCGCTACGTTTCTGCGACTTCCGCTACGAACACGACCCCCTCTATCCTCCTTGTCTTTGGTCTTGAGGTATTCCTTCGGCAGCGTGGCGAGGAGGAGTGTAGTTGTTTTCATGGTTTTGCGTTTCGGAGAGGCTGGAGCGCACGGAGTGCCTGCCCCAAAGCGTGGATACGGGAGTTCGTCGGGCGTGGCTGTGACGCCGTCGATGAGTGGTTTTTGCTGTGCTGGCGGAGTGGGATCAGGCTCCGCCTTGACTTCATTCTTGATCCAAAACGGCGGCCGCTCGTTGTGCGGGCGAGTGTCCCAGGCCCGCACTGGCAAGTGTTCGACAAGTCGCTTCCAGCCCGCGCTGCCGATTTTGTCCAGTCGATGACCTTCCTCGACCAGACAATAGCGAATTCCACGTTTGTTCTTTGCGGCGAGATATCGGTTCAAGGCGACGCTCATGCCCGGAGCCTCATCCCAGTAGCCCACGACGGCCCAGTAGTTCAACCGTGCTGCCGCGGCATAGGCGAGCTCCTGCTCCATGATGGCCTGAGAATCGCCGTTGATCCGCACCGAGCCATCGCTCTGCAACTGCGCGAACCACGACAGGCGAAAATGATACTTCGGCTGCCCGAGCGATGCCTCGACAGCCTTTGTCACGGCCCCATCTCCATACCAGCCATCCCAGCGGATCGCGCCCACGATGGGGCCATCGTCACCCGCCCGCAACGCGGCCAACGGCGCGAGCAGCAGGAACAAGGCGGCGAGACGAAGTGTGATTGGTTTCATGGTCATGTTATTTTGATGGGGGAGTGCGGCGATGCGGTTTCGTCACTGATCGCGCGGACGCAGAGACACATTGATGGGTTCCTCCGACTTCAGGTTGAGCCACAGGACGAGGTTTGTTCCAGCGTCGTTTGATTCACAGCCGAAGCGAAACTGATCACCGGGCTTCGCGGTTTTGTCGTCGATCTCCAGAGCCGGAGCTTTCTTGCCCCAGCCTTTCACGATGAGCACCGGGTTCACGATCGTGGAGGCGACGCCATAGTAGTCGGGATCGGCGATCAATTCGAACGATGACTCGTCGCTCGTCGGTTTCCAGTCAAACACATACGCCTTCTGAGTCGGATCGTAGAACCGCTCTGCGGCCTGAACAGTGATGCTCACAAGGCAGACCAGAAGAACGACCACTCTGGTTGTTGCGACTCGCTGGAACATTACTTTGTCTCCTTCAACTTACCACTAGCGGAAGTCGCAAGACTTCCGACGCGTTCGCAGGACGGAACTCCTGCGAGTTCCGCTACGGCATCAACTTATCTACTGCTCGCGTAATCACCAGGCTGTATCCGGGAAGCTCTGCGGATGCTGGCCGATCACTTCGGCATGAGCACGGGATCGCCGAACGAACCATCTTTCGCCTGATGTTTGACGAGGTACTCGAGCAACTCGGCGAGAACCTTGTCCGACTTCGCACAGGTGCCAGGATAGGTCGCGGCGTAACTTCCGTACTTCTGACCGACATCGAGCACGACTTCCTTCATCTCGCCGCCGCGCTGGAGTGTGAGCGAGAGCTTTCCCTTCCCGTCACTGCCCTGACAGTTTTCAAGCACTTGTGCCAGTTCAGAGATGGGACCGTCGGCACCAAAGACTTTCTCCCCGTATCCATCGCGGTGTTCTTCCTGGAACAACTGCCCGCCTGCTCCGACGATGAGGTCGCCAATCTGGACGTGACCATTCGCTGCTGACTTGGGAAAAACATACTTGATCAGCAATGCCTTCGGCTGATCGGCGACCAACTGCGCTCGTAAGCCGGTGATGCCCAGGTTGTAGAACCAACCGGGCACTTCCGCGTCCGGCCCCGATTCCGCTCGCTGCCCCCACGGGCTGTCGTTGTCGAAATAATCAACCTGCGCCTGCAGCGGCGCTGCGAGGCAAGGAAGTGCGAGACACGCGAGTCGAAGCATCAGGGAGCGAGTCGTCATCGATTGATCCTTTGAATTCACGCGACCTCCACGACTCGTTTGCCGAGGACCTCCATTCGAGGCGTGATACCCAGTCCCGGATCGCTGCTCGCGGCCATGGAGCCTTGCCGGCGCTGCGGAGCGCCGGTCGCCGTGCTGACAGTGACATAGCTGTTGAAATCCGTGCTGGTGAAACGGAACCCCTCGGGCGTGCTGTGCGCAAGATGCGCAATCGCCGCCGTCGTGATGTCGCCTCCCCAACTGTCTTCCAGCGTCATCGCAATTCCCATCGAAACGCACAGGTCGCGGGCTTGCCTGGTTTTCGTGAGCCCTCCGAGTTTGCTGATCTTCAGATTGACGACGTCCATCGCCAGATCCGCTTTGCCACGCAGCAGCATGTCGAGCGAGTCGATGTTCTCATCAAGCACAAACGGATGGCTCGTGTTGCGCCGCACCGCGAGGCACTCCTCGTAAGTCAGACAGGGCTGTTCGATGTAAACGTCAATGTCTCGCACGGCTCGGACCACGCGCATCGCCTCGTGCTGAGTCCAGCCGGTGTTGGCGTCGGCGACGAGCCGATCCGTCGGTTGCAGCATCGCTCGGACGGCGCGAATCCTTTCGATGTCGGTGTCCGGATCGCCGCCTACTTTCAGCTGGAACCGCGTGTAGCCCTGCTCGCGATAGCCTTGAACATTCTTCGCCATCTCATCGGGAGCCTGTTGCGAGATGGCGCGGTACAGCCGCACGCTCTCGCCAAAGCGGCCTCCCAGCAACGTGCAGACCGGCAGTTGCGCGGCCTGGCCGAGAATGTCCCAGCAGGCAACGTCGATTCCTGACTTCACATACGGATGCCCTTTCAATGCGGCATCCATCTGATGATTGAGCTTCGTCAGCTCGCGCGGATCAAAGCCAATCAGATGCGGACCCAGTTCGCGAAGTCCGGCTCGCACCCCTTCGGCATACGCCGGCAGGTAGAACGGCCCCAGCGGACAGACCTCTCCGTAGCCGACGAGTCCGCAGTCCGTCTCGACACCGACGATCGTGCTGTCGAATACCGACACCGACTTCCCGCCAGACCACTTGTACGAGCCTTCGACCAACGGCAGCTCAACTCGGTGAGCAAAGATGCGTGCGATCTTCATGGGAGGCGATCTCGCTTTGTGTACGATGGACGAAAAGATAGCATTCTAGGTTCAGCAACCATCCCCGTCTTGGCCCAGAATCGCAAAGAACCGTGAATCCGCGCACAATACATCCCGAATCTGCCACGCCTCCTCGCGTTTCGTCGGTAGACGTCGCTTTGTTGGAACGGCTCTTCGACCGGTCGCCGGACGTGGCCTTTTTTGTCAAAGATTCTGTGGGACGATACGTGGCCGTGAACGCACACGCCTGCGGCTTCTGTGACCACAGTGCTTTCACTCGCGCCTTCCGGTCTGCCACCGGCATGACACCCTCCGAGTTTCGTATGCACAGTAAGTCACATTGAACGTATGCCTCATCCAGACAAACTGGCCGATGGCTTCAGGTTTGACGATTCCCAGTCCTGACTGCGCTCGACCAGGTTGGCTCGCAGCGGATTGCGTTCGAGGTACCGCAGCACCGTCAGGTAATGCTCATCCGACTGAAGCGTTACGGCGTTACGGCGGGCGCTGGAGCGGCGGGGGGGTCGGTGGCAGGCATTTCGCCGTCCTCGTGCGAGGCCTGCTCGACTGTCGGCTGTGGATTGGCACTGGCGTCCGACAATTGTTGTTCGAGCACTGCCGGATGAACGTAGCTGTGCTTGTCGGCCATCGTGAGCGGCTTCACTTCGTGCGTCTTACTTTTCTTTTCAAACGGCGAATTGATCCGGTTTCCTGCCAGTAACGTGCCGTTGTAAACACTGCCGCGTGTGAGCGGGCCGACGCCCAGGAACCACGAATCCCGCGCGTCGCTGCGTGCGATGGCACTGCCTGACTGCCAGACCGGAATACTCGTCTCACGGTGATACGCAAACACAACGATCTTCGAAATTCCCTTCACGCCGTTGCGCTTCCCCACGGAAATCTCCGGGATGGCCGGGACTGCAGGAACCCCGCTCAAGGCGCTGGCGGCTGTACCGAGACCATTGCTCGACGGGATTCCGTACGTGACTTCCATCGAGTCTGTTCCCAATGCACCCACGCGTGCTTCAAGCACATAGTCTGCTTCGAGGCGAGTCGCCTGGATAAAACACCCGGAGGTCGTAAGCTTCTGTCGCAGCGCGCTGATGATGTAGTCAGAATTGATGAAGACATTGGCACCTTTGAACGACTTCATGTACTCAGTGTCGAGATAGACTTTACGCCCTGCCAGCGGAGAAAGATCCAATTGATCGATCGCCCGATCCACAGAATCAGACAACAACAATTGCTCGGTTCCAGTGCGTTGAATCGCCGCGCCACATCCGCAGGCGAACTGCAGACAGCACATGACGAGGCAAAGTTGTCGAAGGATCGATACAGGCACGAATTCTGGTTCCAGCCGACGGAGCAGCGGGCGAACGGGACACCCGTCGCGATGCTGGCGGGACTTCTCCCGCAACACGTGAAGTTTATTGCTTCACCCCCGCCCCGCTTCACCTCAGTTCGCCGAAAACGGATGTGGAACCGCAACTGAGGGGTCATGGAACGACCAACTTCGGCAGATTCTGCGGATGCTTCCTGCCATGTCGCAGACCGTCCAGACGACACAATCGTCAATTTACTCACAGTGAACGTCTGCCAACCCGGCTTCGATTCAGCAAGATTTCGGGCATATTCCTCGATCACAATGGGCGTTTCAATTTTGGCTCCCCGACTACTGTACATGCCCTCATATTCGGACTGGGAGTTCACGCCGGCTCCAAGCCAATTGACACCAACGGGTTACGTCCTCGCAGAACCTTCGCGTCCACACAGCTGCAAATAGTTCTTGGGCGTAACGCCCTACACCACAGCCACTTACGGTGTTCATCTGGATTCCTGGTATCAGCCCGCTAGGATCGTGCGTACTCACTGCCACAAGTGAGTCGTTGACGTTGCCCAGAGGAGTTCGACGGGCAACGAATCCTCCCCCTCGAACGGATGCCCGTCCCCTCGGTCTGCGACACAACGTCAAAGTTCGAACTTAGGCAGTCGGCGTCAGTCAACTTCTGCTTTCTCCGGCACTGAAGTATCAACGTCTGCTGATTTACGGGTCCTGCCATGTCAATGCACACTACATCTCGCCGAAGTACAACCCGCTCCAATCTCCGTGCTGCGCGGCACGGTCGTATTTCTTCGCCCCGCGCCAGTGCGCGCCCTGCGTCCGCGCATCAGCATCGAGGCGAAGGTCCGGCCCATGGCCGCGCCTTTGATGCTCCTGAAGTCTGGCATGATCCAGTGAGCAGCGACGAAACCCACGCCCACGAACTGCAGATTGTGACTCAGCCCGCAGGACGCGGATATATGCATCCGGTGTCAGCGGATGATGTGCGTGAACGGGTGCTGCAACTGCCAGCAGAGTTTCAGGCGAAACTGGACATTGTGCAGTTTAGTCGCATGACGAAGAAGCGACGCTTGTTCCCCTGCTATGGTCTGCAATGGGGCACGGCCGTCTATCTGTATCCCATTGAAGAGTCTCTGCAGGAACTCTACGTTCGTGCCCCCCGACCAGCTCAGCGAATTGAAACCGAAATGTACGGTGGTCGCTGGGTACAGGAAGGAAATCTATGGCGATTAGTCTGGACGGAAACCACGATTCGTGACTTCTATCTCAACAACGTCCTGATTCACGAAATTGGTCACATCAATGACGACCGCAACACCAGCTTCCGCAAACGCGAACAGTTCGCGGACTGGTTTGCAGTTGAGTACGGCTACCGAGCGTCACGACAGAAGCGGAACAGCACTCAGCGCTAGCGGGGTGTTGATTTAAGGTGGGATAAGCTTCCAGCTTGTCAGGTTTCTCAAAAAGCACTGCGTTTTCATACAGCGAAGGCAAGCTGGAAGCTTACCCCCACGTAGAATTCAGAGTAAATCAACACCGGCCTGGCGGATTGTTGATTTAAGTTTGTAGTTCCGCCTTCAGGCGGTTTTTGGCTGGAACCGCCAGCGAATTCCGGCTGAAGCCGGGACTACGAACGACATGGTCACTAAATCAACAGACCGCTAGCGGGCTGTCACATGTTCGGCAAGTCGTGCTTTCACGAATGCCAGATCTTCGTCAGTGACGGGAGGTTCAATTGTATCCCGGAAGTAGTCGATCTCCCGCGAATACGGACCGGCGTCGTACGTGCGATTAAACACAGCCTGCAGATTCAGTTTGATGTCTCCATCACCTGGCAGAAGCGGAACCAACACTGTTGGCAGGGATTGAGTGATACGAATTGGATAGACAAAGTAGTCTTCAAATTCATCAAACCGATGCAGGCAGACGTGATAGTCAAAGTGACTGACTTTTCGATCCAGCCGATCCCTTGGAACGGCGGTAGAATGCAGCCCCTTGCGAAGCAGATCGATCTCCAGGAGATGCGTTTTGGAGTCAAGCAGTTCCTTCTGTTTCTGCAGATAGAGACTGCGTCCATGTTCACCGATCGTCTTATTTGACGGACTCAACACTTCGATCACCGTGACTATCCGCCGGTCAGTGCCTCTCCCGACGCAGATTTCGATCAGGGTTTCAATTCGTTCGTCATGCGGTACATGGATCACGATTGGCTGGGTGACGTTCGGTTCGGCGACCGCGACGGATCCGATGCGACGATCGTCAGATCCTTGATTGCGTATAACCGCAACGTCCGGCCCAATCTGTCGTTCCGTGATCTCCACCCACGCCCGAGATCCGATTGCCGCGTAATAGGGCTGTGGCAGATCCGGCATCAGGAATTCGCTGAGATATGCAATGAAGCGATTGTGAAAATCCGGAAAGACGGCGGGCTGCTCAAGAAACGGGTCCATCCCCGGAAATGGTGACGGCATGGAATTGGTCCTTGCTGAATGAGGCTGTCAGTATGAAGCGTAATCCAGGCCAAGTCCAGTGCGACTGTGATCGCCATTCCGGCCGTCGGCCTCGAAACTGGACTCCACAATCCCGTGAAATCTGCCAGAATTGTCTCGATCGGAACATCCAGAAAACCCAACCCAGCCTCAGTTTTCTGCGATTCGTGCCACTCTGCCTTCGCAGTATGCCAACCCGCCGGACGGAACTCATTCACCTTCAGTCACGATTGCCAACTGCCGATGAACCAGGCAGTTACCAGTTGATCGCCGGAGAGTTTTCGTTATTACTGGGCACCGGAGCGTCGTGCATCCGGTGTTCTTCTGCCAACTGAATACAAGAAACTGCCTGCTGTTTTCCCATGCCTATCCTTGCCAAAGAACCTGACATCTTCCCGGAATCACTGCTGGATCAGCCAGCCGAATGCCCGGACGAATCGTGGTTTGCCATGTATACGCTGGCAAGGCAGGAGAAGGAACTCATGCGCAAGCTGCGACCGCTGAACATCGCGCATTATGGTCCGATGATCCAGCAGCGCAAGCGATCTCCGCAGGGCAGAATTCGCACCAGCTACGTGCCACTGTTCACCGGCTACGTGTTCGTGCGCGGCGATGAGGTCGCGCGTCATGACGCAGTCTCGACTGGCTGCATTTCGCGATGCCTGTCGGTCACGGAATCCGAGGAACTGGTAGACGACCTGCGTCGCATTCGTCAGCTGGTCGTCGCCGGATCAGAAGTCCGCCCGGAACCCAAACCCCTCGTGGGCCGCATGGCGATCATCAGGAGCGGTGCCATGAAGGGACTGAAAGGCACAATCACAAAGACACTTTCTCAACACCGCCTGACAGTCCTTGTCAACTTCATGCAGCAAGGTGCATCCGTCATCGTGGACGAAGCCGACATTGAGCTGCTGTAACTGTCTGTATTCAGAACTCAGAAGAAGTCGCTGCCCGCGAACAGCGCGAATCTATACTCCGCGCGGCCAGGACTGAGGGACGTGTTGTTTAGTGAGCCGCAAGGCGCTAGCCGCGGGTGGTGCAGTCGGTCAGCACCGGCGGCTAGCGCCTTGCCGCTCACTAAACCTCAAATCTGACCGCGCGGAGTATACACGAATCGGAGACGCAGCACGTCGGGGGCGTTCACTGACTTCATTCGCGTGATTTGCGCCATTCGCGGGCAAAAAAACTTGTTCCGGCCCGGCCCTATTCGATCCCAAGGATCTCCATCCGCAGCTTGCCGCGGGGGATCTCGACTTCGACTTTGTCGCCGACTTTCCTGCCGATCAGGGCGGAGGCGATCGGACTGGTGGTGAGGATCTTCATGACGTCGCCGTCGTAGTCTTCCTCGCCGGGGCCGACAAGTTCATACGCTTCTTCCATATCGTCCGACAGATCTTTCACCTTCACGGTCGAACCGAAGCCGACTGTGTCTTTTGGCCCGTCGGTTCTCTCGACGATGTAGCAGCTGGACAGTTTTGACTTCAACTGGTTGATCTTCGCCTGCGTGTACCCCTGAGTCTCACGCGCGGCGTGGTATTCGGCGTTTTCTTTCAGATCGCCTTCTTCGCGCGCAGTCTTGATACGTTCGGCGATCGCCGGCATATCGACAGCTTCCATCACGCGAATCTCTTCACGGATCTTTTCGTAACCTTCGCGGGAAATTGGTTGACGTTCCATAGCGGGACCTCAGGACAGAACATTGTATGGCGACCAGTGAACGGGTGCCGTCATTGATTGCAAAACGCGCAAAGACACGTTCAAAGGCTCCAATCTTCCTGACGACCTTCGCAACGGAAAAACTCAAGTCTTCTGCGATCAGAAACTGTTTCACGGACAACAAACGGAACGGCGGCTGAAAGGGCTTCCCTTCAACCGCCGTTCGTATTGATTCGGATAGTATAGTCGGACAACGTGCGTCAGGCTATGCAAT
>JANOUN010000936.1:0-2583 GCA_031416875.1 Planctomycetota bacterium
GCAGCAGCAACCAGGCTGCAAACTCTCGATAACGAATACGAATACTCCGAAATGCGGAACGATTCGCGACCAACAGCAAGGGTGCTGCGGCAATGACTCCCATCGAATCGCCAGCCCACCAGCACATCCAGGCACGGAAGACTTCGTATCCCCGCAGACCTGAAAGAAACAGCATCACCACGCCACCGCTGGCTGAAACGATCATTCCTATATGCCCTGCTGCGGCAAGGATCGCGATATCACGATTCCGCTCAAAACGAGCGTCGAATTGCAGTCTGTGCAGAAGCACGACTGACAACATCGGCCCGAGCGTGTTACCGATCGAAACTCCAAGGGCGAGCGCCAGCGATTGTCCAAAAACCAGATTCACCACGATGGAGGCCAATGCCACGGCTGGCCAATGACGGAGTCCAGCTCGATACAGGACAGCAACCGCGATTCCTGTCGGCAGCCACAGCAATGTGACAACAGTGCCGACGGCAGGCATCAACAATCCCAGACAGCCGGTCAGAAAGTAGGCCACGGCAAGACATAGCGATGTTGTAAAGTATTTCGACATTTTCCCGCATTCGCAGTTGAGTTACCGCAGCACATCCATCACCAGGTGATCCACGGACAAAGCACTCGGAATCAAATCACGGATTTCCGGAGAAACGAAGATGCGGACTTTCTTCACGCAGTCGTCAAATTGCGTCTTCGCCATGGCGTCCACGATCGGTGAGACTTCCCGCAGTGGCCGATACTCGTGACTCGATCGAAACCAGACATCGACGCGAAATTCGACTTCGCGATGCTGCGGCGGAGCGTCGATCAGCACAGCCATCGGTGACAGCTCTCGACCGACAACCGCAGCGAGTCTCTCCGTCAGCGCCAGCGAACATGCGGCCAGTTGCGTCGTTGAGAGCTGTCGCAGCGCGCGATAGAGCGGTTCCTGATGATAGATGCTGTATTCCGCAAGTCGCTTGTGGAGACTGCGGCGCGGACCGAACAAACCTTCGGTGAGTGAAGCGACATTCGTGCCCCGCGCCGCCGAACACAGGCAGCGAATCAGCTCCGGTTCCGACATTCGAAACAGCGAATGCAGATCCAGCTTCGGCAACAATTCCAGAAACGATCGCGCGAACATGGTCGTCGCCGACCGTACGGCGTGATGCCAATAGACTTCGGTGAACATCACGTACCGCGCGAACACCATCATTTCGGCAGCCGTACGTCCTTTCGACGTGATCGCGAGTCCGTCACCGGCTTCGTTCACAATCAGCGAATTAATAAGTCGACTGCGGTCGAAATGACGACCGTAGGGAACCCCGCAATGCTGACTGTCTCGCGACAGGTAATCCATCTTGTCAATATCGACAGGACCGGACAGGATCGATCGCCGCAACCGACTGCTCGGCGAGGTCGATTTCGCCACCAGCACATCCAGAACTTCATCTGCACTGATGTTCCACTGTGATTCAAGGACCTGCGTCAGTTCACTGTCAGGCTTCAGGAACTCCTTCGCGAAGACTTCATGCGGTGGCATTTGAGGCAGTTCCATGTCCTCAATCGGGTGACAGAACGGCCAGTGCCCGATGTCGTGCAGCAAGGCCGCGACAATCAGAACTTCGGCATCGTGCGGCGAAACGATCTCTGCAAATCTGGCATCACGGCCAAGCTGCCACAAGTACCTCAATGCGTTGTGATAGACGCCCAAAGCGTGTTCAAAACGCGTATGGGTGGCGCCCGGATAAACTTGTGACGCGAGTGCCAGTTGCGTCACATGCCGCAACCGCTGGAACTCCGCCGTATCGACAATCGCACGGACGCGGGGCGTAAACGGGACGTCCTGTTCGGTGGGAATTCGGATCACTCCGAACGAATTACCGGCCTGGGCGAGTTCTGAAATGTTTGAATACGGGTGGCTCATTTGCAGCATTCTGGCCATTCGGAATGCTTTTCACAAGCGGGCTGGAGGCAATCACAGGCGTCCCAAACAAGGCAATCGATCGCCACAAATCCATTTCCGGGTTGAGTTTCCGACGCAACTTTGTCACCATGCCGAACCCGCCGCTGACGTCGTCTACGTCGCACGAACTGATCTTCCAATCCACATGGCTCGGCTACAATGAGCTTGCCGAGCGAATCATGTGTGATGTTGAATGGAAAAATCTTCGTTCAACGCGGTTTGTGTGATCATCAAAAAGGGCGAAAGCAGAATTCGGAATGGCGAAGGAAGAATCAATTCAGGTCGAAGGCAATGTTGTCGAAGCACTCGCGAATACACAGTTTCGCGTGGAGCTGGAAAACGGCCATCAGGTCATGGCACACGTTGCCGGGAAGATGCGTAAACACTTTATCAGGATTGTGCCTGGCGACCGCGTGGTGGTCGAAGTCTCACCGTACGACCTGAAACGCGGTCGAATCGTGTATCGCGAACGTTAAGAACCTGTCGAAGAACAAGATCGTGTTTATCAGCCGGAACGCGCTAGTGCTCTGTCAACCGTGCTTTGATGTGTGCCACTGGCTCTGCCAGTGTTCTCCATCGGCATGAAACACTGGCAGAGCCAGTGGCACACAACCCATCAATCCATCACTGACAGA
>JANOUN010000937.1:0-11398 GCA_031416875.1 Planctomycetota bacterium
CTGAGCGTGCTCAGTGTCAGGGCGAGGAGTGGCAACAATCGGGTTTGGCAGAATGTGTGCATGTTCGAATCCTCCGGGTGAATGGATCTGCTGGAGAGCGGCCACTTTCAGATTGAACTAATGTTAGAACCCCTAACAAAACCTGCGTGAGCCGCGACGTTTGTGGTTGCGTTTCAGGCAAGAAGAGTGGAAGAGACGGGACACCCCGTCGATGACGAACGACGCAGCCTGAAACGCAACCGCAAGCGTCCCGGAGGGTTGCGTCGATAGCGGCCGATCTGCGGCGTCATCACTCCTCGGCGACATTTGTCGCCTCGTCGCTCTTCCTTGCAGCTCGACCACTCTCGACACAACGCGGCCACGGAGGTTTTTTTAGGGGTTCTTAATCCCTTACCGGCCACGACCTTCCAGGCTCATGCCAAACCACACTTTCAGCAGCCATTCGCCCAGCATCGTGACCACACCGAACACGATGGTTCCCAACAGTGTCGCCACGACGACGACGGCGTAAAGTTCCGGCATGTCGAACGACGCGACTTTTCCCTGGATCAGCGATCCCAGTCCGGTCGGCCCGGCGCTCAGGAAGAACTCACCCACGATCGCACCGACAATCGCGGAACCGCTCGCGATACGAATCCCGGAAATCAGATACGGCAGCGCAGATGGCATCCTGAGTTTGAAAAGCATCTGAAACCGCGTTGCCCGGTTCAGGCGAAACAAATCCACCAGATCGGGATCAATCTGCAGCAGTCCCGTCGTCGTGTTCGTGATAATCGGAAAAAGACTGATGATACACGACACCAAGGCGATACTTTGAAAGCCACGTCCCAGCGTCAGAATCACAATCGGCGCGATGGCAATGATGGGAATCGTCTGCAGGAGAACCGCGTACGGGTAGAAGGCGCGGCGCACGACGGACGATTGCGAAAACACAAACGCGGTCGCGGTTCCGATGAGAATACTCAGGGATAACCCCGTCAGGGCGGCGGCCGCGGTGAGCAAAGTCGCCTGACACAGGTCACTCCGCATGTCCCATCCGGCTTCAATCACCGCCACGGGGCCCGGAAACAGTGCCGCATTCAGACCTCGTATTTGCACCAGGAATGTGACCAGACCCTGCCACAATCCGACCATCAACAACAGCACCACGACCGGCATCAGCCAACTGGACACAGAGAAGTCGCCCGGTCCGGGCTTGTGAGAAGACATGGGTACTGACTGATTCTCTGGCTGTTTAACACAAGAACACCGTCGAACAGCCGGAAATTATGACACCCCCAACTCCGACAAAGCAAGTGAGTCACTTGTACGGCATGAGGATAGGCGGCGGAGTGACATCTTCAAGCCCCGGAAAACTGTGTTCGGCCACAAATGCGCCGAGGGTGGTCAAAGCCCGCAGGTGTCGATCTGTCGAACGGCGACCGAGCAGCTGATTGGTAAGCGATGTCGCAAGAATGTCGCCTGCCTGCTGGATCACAGAATTCTGATGGCGACCGGCATACAGGCTGGTACACAGGATCACTACGGCAGTCTGCACACGGTGCGACAGTTCGGCCATTCGACATTGTCGGTCTGCAAGTTTCACCTGATGCTTCCGCAGCGTGGCTGAGATTTCGAACGACATCGACTGCAGGAACGACGCCGCAAATTCGGCATGCTGTCGCATCGGTGAAGCAAGGTCCGGCCACGGTCCGCTGTGTGATGACTGAAGTTTGTGTCCAATCCACCACTTTGCATAATCGAACAGTGGCACGCGCAGCGCCCACGCATGCACGGGATTCATCAGGTTGGGCTGACGAATACTGTGAGCCTGAAGCGCTTTTCCGATCGGTTCGAAGTATCGACGACCATGCTGCTTGACCAGCGACTTGAACAGCGCCAATCCAAGCATCTCACCTTCCCCTTCGTAGATGCAGGGGGCCAGAAATTCATGCACGTTGTCGCCGAAAACATGACCGTGCAGGAATGATCGACCTCCCAGCGTTTTCATGTGCAGTTCAATGGCCGCATATTTCTGCGATTCGCTGCCGAAGATTTTGGCAACGACGCATTCCATTTCGCCTCGAAAACCAAGATCGAGTAACCCGGAGCACCAGACGGTCAGGGCATCGCAGGCTGTGATCAATCCTGCCAGTTCGCCAATGCGACGCTGGACAAGTTCCCGCTGCGCGATCGCAGCGCCGTACGTGCGACGAAAACGAGCCCACGGAAGCATGTCAGCCAGCATCATGCGCATCGTGCCTGCGGCATTCGCACAAAGCGCGATTCGTCCGCGGTTCAGTCCGTGGTAGGCAATGGTCAATCCGTCGCCGTCCCCGGGCATCAGCCGATTTGCCACCGGGATACGAAAGTCGCGAAAGAGAATGCCGTGATTATGAGCGTGTTTCAGTGCATGCAGGCCGTAGTTCTTTAATTGAAAATACTCGTTCTCCTGGTGTGGCAGGTCAGCAATCAGCACCGCAGGTATCTGATCGATCAAACAGACGATGCCAATCATGCGTCCGGGGCGAACGTTGGTGATGAAGAGTTTCTCCCCGTTGACAACGTAATCATCGCCGTCCAGAGTTGCCGTAGTGCGGAGTGCGGTCAGGTCTGTCCCCGCGCACGGCTCGGTGAGCGCAAATGCCGAAAGTTTTTCACCGCTGGCAAGTAAGGGCAGCAAACGGGCTTTCTGTTCGCGGGAACCAAACGTGATCAGCGGATCAACGGCTCCGATGCAACCATGCACCGAGGCCAGCCCGGCGATGGTTGGGTCGAGCATCGCCATTCTTGTAATGAACTGCGAGAACTCTGAGAATTTCGCGGCACTGCCTCCGTACTCGGCATCAATCAGCAGCCCCCAATACCCGACGGTCGACAGTTCATTGAGCACCGTTTCGCTGATTTTCCGCTGGCCATCCAGCAGCGTCCCCGCCAGGCGATGGTGCCGCACGACTTCCAGCGAGTCATGCATCACCCTGGCGGCGGTGGCGTTCGGCAACGATTGGGCAGCGTCTGCATGACAGAACAGATCAATCGGAGTCTGCCGCTCCCATACGGCGCGGTGGATGGGGCTGCTGACCGTTTGATATCGTTCCGCGAACAAGTCTTCAACACGATCATCAGCCGCGTCCACCGCACCCATGCGCCTGACTTCGTCGGCTGACTTGCCGCCCATCTTCAGCGCTTCAGCCGCGAATGTGGACGGATGCGACGTGGTCTTGTTTTCGGGTTCATGCAGTGTGGTCACTTTGGATCTCCTGTTGATGCGAAACATGGATCTCTGTCAGCCCTGATGTCAATCCGTCTGGTTGCGTCCGTCGCAAACCAGGGACAAGGCTCAAAACGTGAGCCCAGTGTTTCGGCAAGTTCGTGAAGAACCCTGCATACAGTTTCGTGTCCCCAGGTCTCAGCGAGTCGCAATGGTCCGCCGCGAAACGGCGGGAAGCCGGTTCCGAGCACCATTCCCAGATCGACCATCCAGGGTTCTCGCACAATTCCCGCGGTGAGCGTTTGAGCAGCGGCGTTCATCAGTGAGCCGATCAGTCGCAACTGAATGCCGCTGAATACTTCGTCGCCGATGCGTTGAGCATTGATTTGGGGGACCGACCCTTTGGATTTGATTCCTGGATCTGCGACTGCACCGCGACGACCTTTCTGATATGTATAAAAACCGGCTCCGGATTTTTGTCCTTTCCTGCCGTCTCGCACGAGTTCGTTCAGGACTTCGGCTGTGGAGCTTGAGTCCTTGTTCAGGACTGTTAGGGTTGCGGCCACATCGGCAGCAATGTCCAGTCCCACTGTGTCCATCAGCTCCAGTGGACCCATCGGCAATCCAAATCGTTTGGCTTCGCGATCCACGTCGCTCACAGACACACCTTCCAGGACCAGCCGCACCGCTTCATCCAGATACGAAAACAGGATGCGATTGACAAGAAATCCGGGGCCTTCTGCAACCAGCAACGGCGTTTTGCCGAGAGCTCGCGTCAATTCGAGCAGCGTGACGAGAGTCTGCTGCGATGTGCCAGGCGTTTGGACCACTTCCACCAGCGGCATTTTATGGACCGGGTTGAAGAAGTGCAGGCCGGCGACCCGATCTGGTCGGCGAGTGACACCTGCAAGTTCAGTGATCGGTAACGCCGATGTGTTTGACGCAAAAATCGTTCGCTCGGGAAGATGGGAATCCAGTTCCATGAAGAGCCGACTCTTCACATCCAGTTTCTCCACAATTGCTTCGATCACAAGATCGGCCTCGCACACAGGCTCCCATTCGGTCGTGACTGTGAGAGTGCGCCGCGCTTTGTCCGCGACATCAGCGGTGAGCACACCTTTCTTCAATGCGGCGTTCAGCAAATCCGTGACACGCTTTTGGCCCGCTGCTGCCAGCTCAGAATTCAGTTCCCGCAGTACGACGCGATAACCTCGCGTGAGTGCAAGCTGAGCGATGCCCGCTCCCATCGTTCCGCCTCCGATCACAGCGATGGTTTCAATGGGAGCCAGGTTTCGACTCGGCGCGGGAACCCACGTCGAGACCTTTCGCGCCCGTTCTCGTTGCGAGAACAGTTCCAACAGGTTTCGAGTTGCTGGATGGAATAGAATGTGAGTGAACTGATCGCGTTCTTCCTGCAATCCCGCGGCCGGTCCTTTTCGAAGGCCAACTTCCATCGCTCGGAGCGCCGCCGACAACGCAGGATAGTTCCGACCGCGACGTGCAATGCGGCGGCGCGCAATGGCAAACAGAACTGCCTGACCTGGACGCGACTTTTCAATCAACCATTTCCACCAGCTCCGGCCACGCGGCTTTGGCGGTGACGACGAACGACACGTCGCAAGGAAGCGAGAAATGTCCTCTTCCGCATTTTCTGCGGATGCGATTGCATCGACGAGTCCCGCTTTGAGTGCGTCACCCGCCGAAAGCTGAGATCCTTCAAGGATCATGGTCATCGCGCGTGTGAGTCCTGCGATTGCCGGCAAACGCTGCGTGCCTCCCCAGCCGGGGATCAGCCCCAATTGAGTTTCAGGCAGTCCAAGGCGGGTGCTGGTCGATACCAGTGCGATGCGGTATCGACAGGCCATCGCAAATTCCAGCCCACCACCAAGGCAGGCACCGTGAATGACCGCGACTGTGGGAACACGCAGGGCAGCCACAGAATTGAAAAGGTGCTGCCCCAGGCTCAATGCCTGATTTGCAGCCTCCCGTGACGCAATCGACTGAATGTGAACAACATCAGCTCCTGCGAGAAAGCCGGATGCTTTGGCACTTCGGAACACAATGAGCGCCAATTCAGGTTGATTCTCAAACTGCGACACGACGCACTGCATTTCGCTGAGCAACTCCTCATCGAACACGTTGACTGATCGGCCGACAGCGTCCAGCGTCACCGTAGCGACCCTTTGATTATCAACGCTGAGGGACAGGTGTTTGAAATCATTCATGATGAGTCCTCCAGTTCGCTTTCCACCCAGATTGCAACCCCCTGTCCACCGCCGACGCAAAGGCTGGCGAGTCCTCGTCGCAGACCACGTTCGCGCAGGGCACGCAGCAAGGTCAGAATAAGTCGCGTCCCACTGGTTCCCACAGGATGTCCCAGCGCGATCGCTCCTCCGTTGATGTTCAACTGATCGAGTGTGATTGTTCCAAGCTCCGCGTCACGACCAAGTTGCTTACGAGCAAAATCAGTCGATCGAAATGCTTCAAGGCATGCGAGAACCTGCGCCGCGAAGGCTTCATTGATTTCAAACAGGTCAAAGTCGCTGAGTTGCATTCCTGTCTCTGCCAGCAAACGGTGCGTGGCAAACACCGGTCCCAGACCCATTCGGCCGGGATCACAACCCGCCACGGCGTAAGCTCGAACAAAGCCCAGCGGCGTCAATCCCCGTGCGTGCGCTTCGTTCGGATTCATTAACAGCAGTGCGGCAGCTCCATCTGTGATTGGGCAACTGTTCCCTGCAGTAATCGTAGCGCCCGGTGTTTTGAGGATGGGGCGCAGGCGCGCCAGAGCTTGCAGTGACTGATTCTCACGAGGCCCGGAATCTTTCGTGACGGCTTTCCCCCTGCTTTGCAGTTCCGCAAGTTGGGTCACTTCGTCCTTATAGAAGCATCGTTCCCATGCCGCTGTGGCTCGCTGATGACTGAGCAAGGCAAATTCGTCCTGACAATTTCGCGAGATTTGAAATTCCTGAGCCAGCCGTTCCGCTGTCTGGATCATGTTTTCGCCACACGTGGGGTCTGTCAGCCCCAGTTCCAGTGCGACCACAGGCCGGAACCAGGATGGTCGCAACTGCGTCAGCATTCCTGCGCGCTGCCAGAGAGACGCACGGCGAAACTGAAGCAGCCACCTCTGCATTTCCGGCTTCCAGAGTAATGGCACGCTGGACATCGATTCGGTTCCGCCTGCGATCACGATGGCGGCACGATTGTCGCGAATTAACTGCCACGCGGAGATGACAGATTCCATCCCGGAAGCACAGTTGCGATTGACGGTATGAGCGGGGCGGTCGTGTGGAATGCCGGCCGTGATCGCGATCACTCGGGCGATATTTGCAGCATCGGCAGGCCCGGCCACATTGCCAAAGACAACTTCTCCGATGGCTTCAGGAGTCAGATGACTGCGGCGCAGAAGATCGACGATCGTGACTTTCCCGAGTTCAACCGCAGAAACATCTGCCAATGTAGTGAACGCTTTGGCGAACGGAGTGCGAACTCCAGCAACGACAGCCAGCGGCGGAGGAAGTGGTTTTGGTGAGAAGCTGATCATCGATTTTACTCCACAGCGGCCTGGTGCAGACGTTGTCATGAAACGCCCAAAACCGACAGCCGGTTGTCTGTGAGCGCCATGTGCCACTGCCTGACAGCGCTCTCGCCGATTCATCGTGCAACTGTATCACACGCGACAGCGTGGTATCGCGACCACGCTGCACTCAGGAGCTGACTTTGGCCTCCTTTGGCTCAGCCGTTTTCTCGTGTTGCTGTCGTAATTCACGACGCAGGACTTTGCCCAGAAAGTTGCGAGGCAGGTCTTCCGTTTGAAGGTCCACTTTGCGAGGACGTTTATAGGCAGCCAGCGTCTGATGACAGAAATCATCGAAATCCGAACGGCGAAAACTTTTCGTGGATTCCATCACCAGGATTGCCCGGACAATTTCTCCGCGATCTTCGTCAGGATCGCCGACAACGGCCACATCTTTGACTCCGGGATACGTACGCAACACTTCCTCCACGTCCCCCGGATAGACGTTAAACCCGGATGTGATGATCAGATCTTTGATGCGATCGACGATTCGGAAGTAACCGAGTTCATCACAGGTCGCAAGGTCGCCAGTGTAAAGCCAGCCGTTCTGAATCACTCGATCTGTCGCGGCCGGATCACGCCAGTATCCCAGCATCACTTGTGGTCCGCGGACGATCAACTCGCCGACTTCGCCGAAAGGCATTTGAACTTTACCGGTTTCCCGATCCATGATCCGCGCTTCCGTATCTGGCAGTGGCAATCCGATTGAGCCGGAAACGACGATGCCGTTGATGGGCCCGACATGCGTCACCGGACTCGCTTCGGACAGACCGTAGCCTTCTACAATTTGTGCTCCGGAGAACGAGTTAAATTCGTCCGAGATTTTCAGGGGCAAGGCCGCGCCACCGGAAATCACACGCTGGAGTGAACTGAGGTCCCGCTTCTTTTGCCGCAGATCTTTGTTCAATGCGGCCAGCATCGCGGGCACAGCCAGAAAGATCGTCGGACGATGCTGTTCAATTAGTCGCAGCACGGATTGCGATCGAAAACGATGATGCAGGACTAAGGTAGCTCCGAGGGCAAGTCCCATCAGCACAGAAGTCGACAGACCATAGCTGTGGAAGAATGGAAGCACCGCCAGGATGGTTTCTTCTCCGTGATGCGAACGCGACCAATGAGACAGCTGCCACGCCTGCGACAACAGATTTCGGTGCGACAGCGTTACGGCTTTTGGAATGCCAGTCGTGCCGCCTGTGGGTAATACGAATGCAGCCGAATCCGGTGGCATCACAGGGGAGGTCAGTTCGCGCGGGGCGTTTCTGATGGCATCGTCAAATTCCAGCACGCGTGTTCGTCGACATGCGGTATTGAAACCAAGACGTTGAAATCGTACCCATGCATAGCCCAGTGTTTCAAGTCGTGACAGTCGGCCCGCCAGGGACGAAAGAATGACAACTTCCGGGACATGTGCTCCATCACAGACCAGAGGTGAAAGCACGTCGAGCGTGACGACGAATCGACACTCTGTCGCTGCCAGCAAGCGCTGGATCTCATCCGTCACCATCAATGGACTCAGTGAGACAACCACACCGCCAGCGAGCCATGTGGCAAACAGTGCGATCAGTGTTTCCGGAAGATTCGGGAACAGCACGCCGACACGATCACCAGGCTGCAATCCTTCACGCACGAAAACCGCTGCCAGCCGACGAGCCTTTTCCAGCAGCTCAGAATACGTTAAGTGTTCATGGTAATAATGACACGCGGCTCGAGTAGGAAATCGCTCGGCTGCTTGCTCCAGCAGCCAGCCGAGCGTCTGATTCGGATAAGCCAGATGGGCGGGCACACCGACCGCATAATGCGGAAGCCATGGAAATTCGTGGCGACTATTCCTGTCTGCCTGAGGATACCAGCCGCCGAGATTCCCGAGTGCTTCCAGCCAACTCGTCAGAGACATACCCTGTGGTCGTTCAACAGTTGTCGATCGATTGATAGCGATCACGAGACACCCCCTGACACGGGAATTTACCTGTCAAACCAGGATTCGTCGTCGAGATTGAACGTTCTGAGTGAAAACGCGACAACAGGGCGAATCCTGCGGATTTGGTTCAGTGCGGAAAAATTTGTCGTACACTCACCCCCACGACATTGTTTTATTATTCGTCTGCGATCAGCCGAGGTCAACAAAATACCAGACAGCGGCATGGCGTATTTTGCCGACGGACTCGACGGTAGCCGCCCGCATCGGTGACTCCCAACGGGATCGCAGACAAGACCGGCGTGTTTGAATTGACAAAGGATGCCGTCGCCGACGCTGCTCCTGAAGGCAGGTATCAGCTTACTTTCTCACCTGCCAGTGAAAGCCCTCGGCTTCAAACGCATCTCGCGATTCGTCTGAACACAATCGCTCAAACAGCCGTGCGGTCAATTGCGGATAGCGTGTCTCCTTCGATATCGCGAATGGCTGAGTCGCGACGGAACATTCGATTCCCGTAATGCGAATCGCGTCCAGTTCTTCAGCGGCACCAGCGGCGTTGCTGAGATACGCAATCGCGGCGTCGAGCGATCCGGTTCGAAGTTGATTGACGAGCATATCGCCGGTGGGAGACTGCACGGTGACGTTTTCCATCACCTCCTTCTGCACACCACCTGCCCTCAGCGTATTCTGCGTCAGCCAGCCCATTGCACATTGTTTCTCATGCCCGATGCCAACTCGCAGGCCTTTTCGTCCAAGATCAGTCAGATCCAAAACCTTCTGCGGATTGCCTTTTTGGACAAGGATCACCAGTTCGTTTTCGGAGATATCGACAGGCGCGGGAAACAAATCCGGCACCTGATTCATGAACTCCCGATCGCAGGCGAAATAGGCATCGGGATGCTGACCGGCTTTCATTTGAGCCACAAGGATTCCACAACCGTTGTAGACTCGACTCACATGCACGCCTTCACGTTTTTCAAAGGCCGTGATTGTCTCCTCAATTGCTGGTCTCAGCATCGAGCCGGCGAAAAGTGACAGTTCAGGGATGTCGGCCCACTCGTCCCCCGTGGTCACCTCAAAGCCATGTTCAGCGTAGTGCGCGAGGCCACGATCTCTGGCGGCGACAAAACGCGCAAAATGCAAAGCGATGGCAGGCTGCTTTGACGATGCAATGACGCCAATCGCAATCTGTGAAACAGCAGATTCAAGTTCGGCAATGGCAACTGCTTCAAGTTGCGGATACTCATGCAGGACGGCGTCATACACGATACCGGCATCCGCCGCTCCAACCACAACGTCGTTTGCCACGTCATTGACAGTCGTACGATATGCGGTCGTGGACTTGTCGAGCAATTCCCATTGCCCAGTCGGTTGCAGCGTCGCGCGAGTAATCTTGCCGATGGCCGCCGCATCGGGATTGGACTGCACTAGTCTCACTTCGGGTTTGAACAAATCCGCGAGAGACGTGATGCCCTGGGGATTGCCCTTCGGAACGGCCACGACGGCATGCATTTTTGCCAATGAAATCTGTTCGGCGATCAAATGCTTCTCGCGCCCGATCTCCAGATAGCTTTCGTCCGCAGGCAGAAATAAATCTCCTGTCCCGCTGACATCGATGGACGACAGCAACGTCTGCGATGGTCCGTACTGAACTTGCACCGATCGTGCAAACTCCCTTTCGTAATCCGCCCGAATCGCCTCCAGGACCGCTCGATTGCTGGCTGCACAAAAGACAATGATCGGATTACCTGACTGCGCCGACGGCTTCGGCTCGCGCAGCATCAACACCATCGCCACGAGTGCAATGATGGATGTGAGCATGGCAAAAGATGATCGGTTCATATATCGCAACACCTACCTGCAACGAAATGCATACAACGCCGCATCCGTTCGAATCAGCATCAGGCCGTCCGCGATCGCGGGCGTCGCCATAATGCGTTCTTTGAAGTCGTGAGAACCGAGAATGCTCCAGTCTCGTTCGGCATTCAGAATTGTGACAACGCCACCTTCGCTGATCAGGTACACCTTGCCGTCACCGGCCACGATGGATGCATAATAGTTGCCTCCTCCGACAGCACGACCCTGCTTCAGCTGCTCACCCGTGGCCGCATCCAGACTGGTGATGATGCCGCTGTCTTTCACCATATAAAGAACACCGTCATAAACCAGGGAACTGGGAACCGTGGGAAGGCTGCGTCGATACGTCCAGTTGACGTTTTCCGCAGGCAGCGGCCCGCGAGTGCCGGGGCGGATCGCGGCGGCGATGTTCTGAGCGCGCTCAAAGACAAGGACATGCTTTTCCCATTCCTGCTGATTGAGTCCCTGATTCTGACTGAGATCTATGCGGAAGAACCGTTCAAGAATCGGATTGCCCTCCGGAAGCTCATCCTTTCCAATTTCACCGTCACCGTTTTTATCAAAGGTCGTCAGGGCCACAGGAAACGGCTCCATGCGGATTCGATCGTCTGAATCACCTCCGGGAGTCCAGGTGGCTAAATAGATTTCGTCGTTCACGACCACGGGCGTGCTGTCGACAATACGGGATAGTCCATCGAACCACCAGAGCTTCTGCCCGTCGCTGGGATCATAGGCGGCCAACTGCCGTGACCCGGCAACAAGAATTTCCGGATGCCCGTGATTGTGAAATACAACTGGCGTGGAATAGCTTCGAGTCGCCTCTGCGCGAGACGTTTTCCAGACGATTTCCCCTGTC
>JANOUN010000938.1:0-2339 GCA_031416875.1 Planctomycetota bacterium
GCCGAATTGCTCGGCGAGTCGCTGGGCGTCGTCGCTGTCGCCCCTGATCCATGACGTCTCGCAGGTCGAGCGAACGGCTTGGCTGACTCACGATGGTACGGAACGGACTGAGTTTGTTCTGGATCGCCGCAACCGCTTCCGTATGAGAGTTACCGATCGCTTAGAATCAAAAACGAAGAAGCCCGGCTTGTTTGAAAAGCCGGGCTTCTGCAGATGGCACATTGAAGACGTCGTTTCAGGTTTCCGTTTCCTGTGACATCCACCATTCGGTGGATGCACATTCTTCGGCCAGTTTCTGGATCATGCCTTCGGTCTCGGGCGTCATTGCGAACACGCCGGCCGGCGCGGAGAGCATGGCGACGGCTTCAGACTCAATCCCATCATTGTCAGCTGGAACATCCGAAGCACCACGGTCTGTCGATTTTCTTGTCTCAGCTTCAGCAGTTGCGTCCGCTTGAACGTCGCCGATCGCTGGCAGCAGGATGACCAGCAGTTCGGTGACTTCAACGGCGGGCAGTTCGACGTCATTCAATGCGACGGTAAAGTCAACCGGCGTGCTCCAGGAAAGCTTCCTGCCGTCCGCGGTGACCGCCCGCACCCATACACGGTATGCGCCTGTGGGAAGTGGATCTGTCGGTGCAAACGTTGTCAGGAGGATGCCGCTGACGCGGATGTAGTCGTAATCTTCGCCTGTCCATGCGATCCAGATGTCGTATGATTCGGCGTCAGGGACTGGTGTCCAGGTGAAATCCGGAATCGGAATCACGTTGGTGTTTGCCAGAGGAAAAGTGATAATCGGAGCCCCCCCAGTTGCTTCAAACGCATACGGAGTACTCCAAGCAGAAAATTTGCCGTCGGTGCTAACGGCTCGGACCCAGACGAGGTATTTACCGGGCTTGATGTCCTGTTCAAACTGGTAGAAGTTTGTCGACGTCGTTGTTCGCAGGTACGGAGTCGTCCCGTCAGTACGTTCCACCCACACATCGTAGCGCGCCGCTTTATCGACAGACGTCCATTCGACGATCGGACGGAGGGCGGTCACAAGTCGTTTGTTTGGATCATTCGATTCAATTCCGACCGGGCCTGTCACGACGGGAATCGGGTTCGTAGAGAAATTGCTCCGCAAGCTCCAGATACCAACAACTTCGGGCAGATATCTTGTCACAGATGTCAACGTGCCAGGGCTGATGCTGCCGACCACATTTACCCCGACCTGACCAGAAGTTTGCGGAATCTGGAGCAGGTGAATCTGATGTTGGGCGTTACTGGAGCCAACCACATCGGCATTTTCGAATCCTTCGAGAGAAACGACCGCCGCTTTGATTTGCGCAGCCGTCGCGTTGTAGCTGATGGGAGCAGTCTGCTGCGTGGTTCCATCCTTTCCGAAAGTCGTCAGGACGATGCGGTAACTGCCGGACGCAGGGGTGCCGGTGAGTTTGATTTCCGTCACCTGATGCAATCGTCTGGCTCGCACCCAGAATACGTAGTTGCCATCAGCCAGCAAAGCGGGGATTTGGTACGACGTCGTCGTGAGATAGCGTGCAGAATAGATTGCCGTTGCTTCGTTCGCAGCCCCTGCTTTACTGACCCAGACTTCGTAATGCGTCGCACCCTTGACAGGCTCCCATTCCAGCAGTATCCCTGGAGCGATGATTACGCTGGCCGATACCGTGCCAAGGCTGACAGTTTCCGCGACCGAAGCTGTCACCTTACCGACACTGACCGGCAAACGCAGTTGATGTGTGAAATTTGGCGAGGATCCGGTCGTCGTGACCTCCGTCGTTTCAAATCCCTTCAGACTCCGAACAGCCGCCTGGACCTGTCCCATTGTGGCGTTGTATGGCAGCATCGCCGTTCTGAACGTTCGACCAGCAGCGCCAGGCGTCGTGATTTCAATTGAGTAGGAGCCAGTGGTTGGCGTACCACTGATGTATAATTCGATCACATGAGCACGCTGAAAGGTGCCGCCCATCGGACGTTTAATTGTCACCGGCGGCGCGACTTCAAAATCAAACGCCTTACTCCATGCGGACGTTCGACCACCGTCGTCCAATGAACGCACAAAGACGCGATAGTTCCCCATCGGCAGGTCGTCTGTCAGCGTGTAGGAACGCACTTCCTGACGCAGGACATCGCCATTGCCGTCCGGCTGTGTGTTGCCATCAGCATCCAGGAGGGGCGTATGGTTTGCGACAGGTATGATCCTTGATGTCAGACTGGTCTGATCGCTCAGGAAGATTTCGAACCGGAAGGCTCCTGGCGGACTTGTCCACGTGATCGTGGGTTTCGTCTCGACCAGCTTCTGCGGAGTTTCGATCGCGAATGGATTCACCGGGCCC
>JANOUN010000939.1:0-1525 GCA_031416875.1 Planctomycetota bacterium
GCCGCCTGCTTGTCGCTGGCTCCGTAGACGATTCCGCCCTGAACACCTCCGCCAGCCAGGACACCGGAGTAGCAAAACGGCCAGTGGTCGCGACCGTTGGCCGGGTTGATCTTCGGGGTGCGACCGAATTCGCCCACGCACGACACAAGGGTCTCATCCAGCAGGCCGCGCGCGGAGAGATCTTCCAGCAGCGCCGAGTAGGCCTGATCGAACGCTGGCAGACAATAGCTGGCCTTCAACATTCCGTAGCCGGTTTCGCCATGCTCCAGATCGTTCAGTCCGCCGTGTGCGTCCCACACGTTGTAGACCTTGGCGCGAGGAGTGATGAACATCCAGTTGACAGTGACCAGCCGCACGCCGGCTTCGACGAGTCGTCGCGCGGTGAGAAAACTCTCACCATATTCATTGCGGCCGTATCGGTCGCGAACAGCAGGCGATTCCAGTTCAAGATTCAAGGCATCTTTGACCGTTGTGGCATGGATGAGTCGATAGGCGGATTCGTAAATGCTGTCAAACGCCACGGCTGAGGCATCACGCTGCATGGCACGATCTTCTGCTTCGAGCAGACTCAGCAGTCCTCGCCGGGCCTGCAGGCGAGCGATGGAAACATCATCCGGAAGTGCCAGCGGGATTTTTGAATTCTCCGCATCAGGACGCGGTCCCACCTGAACGTGATTGAAAACTTCGCCGAGTTCCACAGGATCATGAGCGGACCCTAAGAATCCCGCGTGGGTTCCTGCGTAATACAATCCGTCGTGAGCAACCGGGCGAGGAATGGCGAAGCTGGCTGGAAGCGGCGATTTCTGACCGAGGTACGAGAACATGGAACCGATCGACGGGAAGTCGCTTCGCGTTCGTCCATTGGACGGAAACGTTCTCGGCGGGCTCATGGCGCGGCCCGTCATCGTGTGATACACGGAAACGCCGTGGTCTGTGGCGGAATGTGTCAACGAGCGAATGATGGCGAGTTTGTCGGCCTGCCGAGCCGTTTGCGGCATTTGATCGCCGAGCGTAATTCCTGGAACAGTTGTCGCGATGGGTTTGAAGGGACTGCGAATGCCTTCGGGCGCATTCGGCTTCATATCCCACATGTCCTGTTGCGGCTGTCCGCCCCACATGAACAGAAAGATGCAGGAGCGAGCCGACTTCTTCGCCGGAGCGGCCGCTGTTTGCTCCAGCGCCATCAGTTGTGGCAGCGAAAGCGCACCGCAGCCCACCGACCCCAGTCGGAGCATTGCATCACGACGATGAAGCATCTGAAACCCCTCAGAAGATATGATGACGCTAAACGCCCGGAGGCCCGGCATGAATCCCGGCGAGCGGAGCGGCGTCAGCCCTCCGGTACGTTGTCCTGTAGCGGCAACTCAACGCAGGCCGCTCAACAATTATCTCACGCCTGACCGAGCGAAGTATATATGCACAAATACTTTTGGTGCATTCTGCTGTCACAATTTACTCTTCTGTGACAATTTTCGGAATTCCAGAGGCAGGGTACCGGTGGGCTGACAGATTCGCCAAACATCGT
>JANOUN010000940.1:0-5204 GCA_031416875.1 Planctomycetota bacterium
TGACCCTGTTTCAGAGGACCTGCGGCGTATTCAGATCTCCAAAAGGCAGAGTCATAACCGAGAGCAACGAATGAGGCTTGTCGTACATCGCCCCCGGAAGGGTACGACGTGAGCTGTGACGAAAGCTGCGATGTCGGAAGACCCATCTGCGGCATGGAAGCGGCACTCTGGATGACGGTTAGAGTCAGGCCAGCGAACAACAGCACATGTGGGAGTCGCATGATCAAATCCATGGAGTGAACGAAAATACGCCAGGTCTGTGCTCCAGCGAGGCAGCATTCAATGGCATCGACTTAAGCAATCCAACTGGCGAGCGGGGTACGTAAGTGCCCTGATTTTCGCATCATTCGCGACAAATCAGGGGATTCACATCCCCCGCTCGCCTTAAGTCCACGCCATTGGAGGCAGCATTCGCTGTGCCGACGTTCAGAACTCAAGACAATCCAGCCACTGGCACGACGTGCGTCAATTACTGAAACTTGAACTTTGCCTCTCCGATCCTTCGCAAAACACGGGCGTTCGCCATGATCAGGCCTTTGCTGTCATTGAATTGGGGAGACTCGGCATGTTTCGCCGCTTGAACAGCTCCATGCCGATATTCGATGCCATTTCGCATCATGTGTGCTGTTGACACGACAGGCAATCCCTGTTCAGCGTGGGCTGCGGCACGGCAATTGCCTCGTTTCCCCAAACCGTCGTTTGTCTGCCGACCTCGACCACGAAACGGTGGTTTTTCCGATCGCAGGCGCGGCATTGACCATGCTTTATCTGATCCAATACACTTGGCGGGCTTTGACTTACGACAAAACTGCCATTTATCGATCCGAGTCAATCGTACTGCCGATGCGGCAGTACGCTGAATTCGGCCCGGATCAAGGATCTCTCACCTAGAATCTCAGGACGATCGCGCGACATGGAGTTTCTGGAAAAAGTAGGCGACTTCTTCGAAGTTGCCAGCGGGAAGCTGGTACGCGGCATCACGACACTGTTTGGATCGTCGAACGAACGTCACATCAAGCGATTGGGCTTTGTTCGCGACAAACAGGGAAATACAACGATCGTTCCCGGTTCGATGCTCGATCGCATCAACTCGCTGGAACCTGAATGGCAAAAACTCTCTGACGACGAGCTGCGCCAAACTGCCGCGCGCTTTCGCGCGCGGATCCTCAAAGGCGAAACGCTGGAAGATCTGCTGCCGGACGCCTTCGCTGCTGTCCGTGAATCCAGTCGTCGCTTTTTGAAGATGCGTCATTACGAAGTGCAGATGATCGGCGGTTATATTCTTCACAAAGGCATGATTGCCGAAATGGTGACCGGCGAAGGCAAGACGCTGGTCTCATCTCTGCCAGCTTTTCTGAATGCGCTCGTCGGCAAAGTCCACGTGGTCACGGTGAACGACTATCTGGCTCAGCGCGATATGGAATGGATGGGCCCGATCCATTTGAATCTGGGACTTACGGTCGGCGCAATTCAGTCCAACATGTCATCGTCGCAGCGACAGGTGCATTACGCCTGTGATATCACGTATGGCACCAGCAATCAGTTTGGTTTCGATTACCTTCGTGACAATATGAAGCCGACGAAGGATCAACAGGTTCAGGGGCCGATGGACTACGCCATCGTGGACGAAATTGACAACATCCTGATCGACGAAGCACGCACGCCACTCATCATCTCCGGCCCAGCCCATGACAACCTCGAAAAATATCCGCGCGCTGATGCGATTGCGCGGCAACTGAAAAAAGATACAGACTTTGAAGTCAAGGAAAAAGAACACACGTGCCATCTGACGGAGGAAGGCGTACGCCGGGCAGAACAACTGGCAGGCGTCGAAAGCTTCTACACGGCTGGCAACATGGAATGGCCGCACCTGCTGGACAATTCGCTGAAAGCGCATTTCCTTTACAAACGCGACGTCAACTATGTGGTTGAAAAAGGTGAAGTCGTCATTGTTGACGAGAACACCGGACGCAAAATGGAAGGTCGCCAGTGGAGCGACGGACTCCACCAGGCAGTTGAAGCGAAAGAAGGCGTGAAGATCAAGGAGGAGTCACAGACTCTGGCCACCATCACGCTGCAGAACTATTTCAAGCTGTACAAGAAACTGGCAGGGATGACCGGTACGGCAATGACGGAATCGGAAGAGTTCCTCAAGATCTACAATCTGGATGTCGTGGCCATTCCCACGAATCGCCCGATGCAGCGAAAGAATTATCCCGACAATATCTACGGCACTGAGAAAGAGAAATGGGATGCCGTCATTCAGGAGATCCTCGAAGTGCACGAGACAGGTCGTCCACTGCTGGTCGGGACGACATCAATTGAGTTGTCAGAGATGCTCAGTCAGCGTCTGATCCGCAAAGGTGTGCCTCACAGCGTGCTGAACGCAAAATTCCACGAACGCGAAGCGGAAATTGTGGCTCAGGCGGGTCGCCAGGGTGGCGTAACGATTGCCACCAACATGGCGGGCCGCGGTACGGACATCATTCTCGGGGGCAACCCGGAACATGCGGCCTGGGAAGAACTCAAGGCGAAATTCTCGTCGCGACTGGACGTGCCAAAATCCGAATGGGATGCGCTCACCAGACAAATCGCCGAACGCGAAGGCATGGTAGCGGAGTCGAAGGTCGTCACGGAAATCGGTGGCCTGCATGTTGTCGGCACTGAACGGCATGATTCACGCCGGATCGACCTGCAGTTGCGTGGCCGCGCCGGACGTCAGGGGGATCCCGGTTCCAGTCGCTTCTTCATCTCGCTCGACGACAAGCTGATGCGTCTGTTTGCCGGTGACGCTGTCAAACGCATTATGCAGTGGGCTGGATTGAAGGAAGGCGAACCGATCGTGAGTTCCATGGTGACTCGTCGTATCGAAGGGGCTCAGAAAAAGCGTGAAGAGCAGCACTTCGATCAGCGCAAGAATCTGCTGGAATACGACGAAGTGATGGACGAACAGCGCAAGCGCACGTACTCGTATCGTCAGAAAATCCTGGACGGCGTCGATTGTCGCAGCCTGCTGCTGGGGATGATCAATACCGAAATCGAACGCTGGACTGGTCAGTTCCTGGCAAAAGATTATCGCTGGGACACGATCGTTGGCTGGGTGAATCAGAATCTGAATCTGGAAATTGAGGCGTCTGATATTCGTGACATGTCACGTGAGGAACTGGAACAGTACCTTCGCGATGAAAGCGAACGACAGGGCGAAATTCTGATCTACGAACAGATCGATGTCGATTTGCCGGAAGACGCAGAGAGCAAACTGGACTGGAACTGGCTCGCACTCAGCAAGTGGGCAAATCGCCACTTCGGGTTATCACTTCAGGACAAAGATCTTCGCAAGTACGATCGCGAAGCTCTGGCGCCGGCAATGTTCCATCTGGCAAAGGAAGCCATGGCACGCCGGGGTTTCACTCCGCTGGACGATTTTCTGGACCCGCATTTTCCATACAAGTCACTCGCGGGCTGGGCAAATTTCAACTTCCTGCTGGGAATCAAGCCAGAGGAACTGCTCGGCAAAGAACAATCCGAGATCGTCAGGCTGTTGCAGGAACGAGTCCGTGCCCGCTACGACGATAAAGAGGTGACGTTTCCTGTCTCCGTGGGAATGCACAATTTTTTGGCCGGCGACGGAAAGGAAAACGAACGTTTCAACCGCGAAAAACTTGCACGATGGGCGAATACACGGTTTCGTTCAGAGTTTATTCCGGAACAGTTTTCCGAATTGCAGTCGGCACAGATTTATGAAACGCTTGTCGCCGCCAGCCGACAGTTTCTGTCGCGACGGCCGGATCCGGAAAAGGTCGAAGCCCGGCTCAATGAGATTCTCGGGCCGGACTCTGCAGAAACCAATCTGATCAGCGAACAGCAGATTCAGGATTTACTGAAATGGGCCGATGCGGAGCATAGCTTAACGCTGAATGATGCCAATCTGCGGAAGATGAATGCGACCCAGGTCAGGCTCGAACTCCTGCAGGGGCTGGAACAGGTTTTCAGACCGGAAATGCGGCAGACAGAGCGATCGGTCCTGCTGGAATTCCTCGACACGGCATGGAAAGATCATCTGTACTTCATGGGGCATCTGAAGCAGGGGATCGGCTTTATGGGCTATGCTCAGAAAGATCCGCGGACCGAGTACAAACGCGAAGGACGAAGAGCCTTCCTGGCGATGTGGGATCGCATTGCAGAACAGGTGACTCAGGCCGTATTCCGGATTGAACATGAAAGTCCGGCCTTTGTCGGATCACTGTGGCGCATCTCAGCAACCGAACACGACGTGGCTGCTCCGCTGCCAGCGGAGAACAAGGTCGATGAGCTGCAGACCAACGCACCGGAGGCCGGAGAAGAAGGCAAGGCGACTCCACCGATCGTCAATGACTCACCTCGCATCGGACGCAACGACGATTGCCCCTGTGGCAGTGGCAAGAAGTATAAGAAGTGCTGCGGTAAGTAATTCGGCACCGGGAAAAGGATTTCCTCATGCACTGGCTGCTCAATACCGTCTATCTGCTGCTGTTGACGGTGCTTTCGCCGTTTATCGCGTGGAGGATTGTGCGGCATGGACGGTATCGCAGAGGAATCTCAGAGAAACTACGCGGGCGGCTTCCGCATTCGAATGACACGCGCGAGGTTGTCTGGTTTCATGCGGTGAGCGTCGGGGAAGTCATCCAGCTTCAAAAAATCGTGGAGGAGTTTCGGCGTCAGTCAGCCGATCGATTTCGTGTCCTCGTGTCAACCTCCACCGACACCGGTTTCGACCTGGCATTGAAGCGGTTTCCCGATTGTCAGGTGACCTGGTTCCCGCTCGACTTTTCGTGGTCCGTGGTCAGTGCCCTGCGTTCCGTACAGCCGCGGATGGTTGTGCTGATGGAACTGGAACTGTGGCCGAATTTTCTGGCGGAGTGTCAGCGTCAGCAAATCCCGGTCAGCGTGATCAATGCCAGAATGAGTGAACGCAGTTATCGCGGCTACTCACGCATTCGCAGTCTCATGGCGCCGCTGTTCGGCCGACTGGCCCTGGTGGCTGCGCAGTCGCAATCGAACGCAGACCGATTGCAAGCGCTGGGGGTCTCGCGGGATCGACTGCATGTAACCGGGTCCATCAAGTTTGATGGGGTGGCGACCGATCGCAGCAATCCGGCGACTGAGAGCCTGAGAAAATTATTCCGCCTCTCGCAGGCGGAAACTGTATTCATGGCGGGCAGTAC
>JANOUN010000941.1:0-1607 GCA_031416875.1 Planctomycetota bacterium
GTTCGCCAGGCCAGGGCGATCAGCTCTTCAAGGCCTGACGGCGGCCTGTGTCGGCGTCGGTGGCAAAGGCGACAGCGACTGCAGCCATATTTTTGATCAGGACGTTGAAATTGTCGGGCTGTGTGACGTCGATCGCCGCGCGCTCGCCAAGAAAGCGAACGAATTCAGTGATGCAGCACAGTTCACCGACTTCCGCGAGATGCTGGATAAGCTCGGCGACAAAGTGGACATCGTGACGGTCAGCACGCCTGACCATACCCATGCTGCAGCGGCCATCAAGGCCATGAAAATGAAGAAGCATGTTTATTGCCAGAAGCCGATGACCTGGTCCATTCGTGAAGCCCGCATGATGCGCGAAGTCGCGGCTGAAATGGGTGTCGTGACGCAGATGGGAAATCAGGGGACATCCGAAGACGGACTTCGTGAAGCTGTCGAAGTCATTCGATCCGGTGCGATCGGTGACGTGGCGGAAATTCATGTCTGGACCGACCGTCCGATCTGGCCACAGGGCATCGGTCGCCCACCCGGTGAAGATCCCGTTCCAGATGACCTGGACTGGGATTCATGGATCGGACCTGCCGCGATGCGTCCGTACAAGGATGGGATCTATCATTCGTTCAAATGGCGTGGCTGGGCCGACTTTGGCACCGGCGCGCTGGGTGACATGGCCTGCCACACAACCAACATGCCTGTCATGGCACTCGAACTGTGGGATCCGATTGCGGTCACAGCGGTCAAGAATCCCGGCATCTTCGAGAACGAAACTTACCCAGGTTCTTCCACGCTGATGTTCGAATTCCCTGAACGCAACGGCAAAGTGGCCTGTAAGTTTTTCTGGTACGACGGCGGCAATCTGCCATCCGACGACTTGATCGCTCATTTGCCTGCAGATTTCCGCAAACGCATCGACAAACAGAATCAGGGCGGCAAGTATACGAGTGCCGCTCTGGTTGTGGGCAGCAAGGGCATGTTGTTGTCGGAAAACGACTACGGGGCACAGTACACGTTGCTGCCGGAACCTGATTTTAAGGGCTTCAAAAAGCCTGCACAATCACTGCCTCGTATCCCGTTCAAAGGCGGTACGGACGAACGACAGAAATGGGAATTTGTCCAGAGCTGCCGGGGCGAATACGAGCCAGGCACAATGTCGAACTTCGGCTATGCAGGTCGCCTGACCGAAACCATCCTCGTCGGGAATCTCGCTGTGCGAGCTGGCGAAGGCCAGCGAATTGAGTGGGACGCAAAGAATCTCGTCAGCACGAACCTGCCTGACATTAACAAATACGTCCAACGCGAATACCGCGAAGGCTGGACTCTGTAGTCTGCCAGCTTTTGCTGCATTCTGTAGATCAATACCAGGCCCGGCATCGAAAGATGCCGGGCTTTTTCCGTATACTTGACTCTCCGAGTCGAGTTTTCAAAGTAGCCGTCACGCTCCGCCGTGACGAGCATTCAAGGGGCCATGTAAATCTGGGAAAACTCCAGCAATCCCGGAAAGTCGCAGCATCAAAGGAATGGCAACCGTGCCCATTGGATGCCATGCGAAAGAACAAGGCTCATCACGACGGAGCGTGATGGCTACTTTGGGTTGCTTTCGAAGCCTGTAG
>JANOUN010000942.1:0-2226 GCA_031416875.1 Planctomycetota bacterium
CGCCGCGGAGCCATCGCCGCATCCATCTGGAAACGCCAGGCCACCAGCGGCTTCGAGTACTTCGACTTTACAGTCAGTCGCTCGTGGAAGACATCCTCCACCGGCAAGGAAGGCTACTCCAGCAGTTTCTTCGTGCGGAACGCAGATGAATTGCAGGCCGTGATTCAGGAAGCCACCGACTGGATTGAAAGCCAGCAAGCCAGCCTGCAGGAAAGCAACGACTTCAAAGCTCAGACGATTTTGCAGAAAGCGGCATAGGCAGGAACGGCCGCGTCGAGAGCAAGTCCGTTGGTGCGTAAACGCGCTTGCAACTTTCGGATCTTATTCGGACAATGGTGCAACTGGTCAGGGACAGAATGATTGTCAATTCGGATCATTGCTCTCGACGACAAAGCAATCACAGGGCACGGCATATGCATACAGACGTTGAATTACTCACAAGCTTGAGCGACGAAGAACTGGAAGCGCTGGCAAACAGCACGCTGGCACCCGCATCGCAGGATCGTCTGGACGAACTGCTGGCGAAGAACGCGGAAAATGAACTAGATGAGTCCGGGGAGGCGGAGCTGGAATGTCTGTTGGCCAGAGTGGATCAACTGACAATCGTCAAGACCCGTGCATGCTACACGCTGCGTCAGCAAGCTGAGGCGACCGGCGCGTGAGTGTCTATGTTCCGGCGGAACTTCGCAGACAGGTTCGAACGCACTTTCGCGATCACTGCGCTTACTGTCTCACGCCCGAAGCATTGACGGTCGTGATCTTCGAGTTTGAACACATCTTGCCACGTTCACTCGGGGGAGCCACATCATTCGAAAACCTGTGCTTGTCTTGCCCGACCTGCAATCGATACAAGTCTGATCGGACCTTTGGTGCCGGTGACGAGCAGACACGGATGACTGCGCTGTTTCATCCTCATCTTGATTCATGGAATGAGCATTTCTCATGGAACGAGGGTGCGACCGAACTCATTGGCCTGACGCTTACTGGCCAGGTAACGATTGCCACGCTGAGAATGAACCGACCGCAACTGATGCGGGTTCGCCGATTATGGGTCGCCATGGGAGAACACCCTCCGAATCTGACGTAGCGGACGAGCTGGTCGCGATTCAGGGCGTCGCAGACTTCTGTTCTTCAGGAAGATCTGCCTTGCGTATTTCCGCACCAACCTGCATGGCTGCAGCGTACAGCGGATCGTCTTTAAAAGCCCCCGCCAGGCGCTCCCACCATGGTCGTGCGTTCGCATCAGGCTGTGAAACGTCCTCCAACTGACGAACCCTCTGTTCGAGCTGCATGATCCGATCTTCAACACTTCCCGACGACATGATCAGGCTCCTGTTAGTGAAACACAAACCTCTGCATTATCGGAGAATTCAGCCTCTCACGACAAGTCGAGAACCTCCATCCCATGCGTTCGCTCAAACTGATCCATCAGCACCATCTGTCGGTAGATCTCGAACGCCTTGCCGCCTTTGCCGCTGGCTTCGAGGTAGAGTCGTTTCTTCATGGTGTCGGCGGCTTCCAGGGCTTCGGTCTCAAAGGCGTCCTGTTCACTCGGCGACATGGCCACGCGTTCGTAGTTGCGACTTTCATCGGCCCAGCCCAGCAGCCGCAGGATTTCATACCGACTGAAGGAGACTTCTCGTGTGGCGAAGTCATTCAAGCGGCTGAGCTGAATGCAGGCCAGTAGCACGTCGTCGTCTTTGGATGTGGGCAGACCGTACCGGTCTGACCCGGACAGGGTCAGCCGCCTCGGCAGGTATTTGTTTTGTTCGCGATCAAAGACCGTGTCTTCCAGCACGACCGTTTTGGTTCCATCAAGAAATCGGTCGGAAATGGCTGCCAGTGGAAACTCGGCCAGATTGAGTTCGTCCACAGCGGATTGGTTTTGAAAAAGGGGTCTGGAACTCTCAGGCAAAGGCCTGCTCGCGATGCTGGCGGGTGCCTCCAAAGTTCCAGACCCCTTTTTCACTGATGAGTTTTCTTTCACGCGCTTTTCACATTGAACAACAACTATCCTGTGTTGTTGTTTATCTATTTAAATAACAAATTAGGGGGGGTGGAATTCGCCCATCGTTTCAGGCACTGGCGACCGAAAAAGATGTTTCGTTGTCCGGTAACCGAGCCTCAAAACGTGTTTCATTGTCCGGCAAACCGTGTTTCGTTTCACGGTAGACGCGTGACATGCGGGAAGCCGCCGCGGGGCTCGGGCTGAAAATCGCCGAAACT
>JANOUN010000943.1:0-9707 GCA_031416875.1 Planctomycetota bacterium
GTTCTTCTGCATGCAGGCGGTGGCCATCCGGATCAGGCAGGACGCGCGGTAATTCGACGTTGGGTGGCTCCGAAATCCGGTACGCTGACCCTTTCCGGATCCTTACAGCACGGCAGTCCAAACGGAGATGGTGTTCGTGCCCGCGCGGTCAGCAGCCGAGCCGCACAACAGGGGAACGGCTTGCTGGGTGAATGGACATGCTTCAACTCAAAGGTCGACTGTCCGGTCTCCGCAACCGCCGTTGAAGTCGGCGACACGATCGACCTGATTGTGGACTGCATCACCAATCACACTTCGGATTCCTTTCAGTGGCCAGCGATCATCAGCCTGACCACGACGGATGGCACAGTGCAGTTGTTTGACTCGACCGCCGGATTCCACGGACCACCAGAACCTCGCGGGCTCCTTGTCGGGCAGGTCACTCAAGCATGGCAGTTGGCGTATTGCCGCAATCCTGAACCCGAAGAGCTTGTGACTTCCATGGCCTTCCTTTCCGACCAGATTGGATACCTTCAAACTCACCGAGACCGGATCCCTGCCGGTCTCACAGAATCGCAGCAAGCCCTGACAGACCTTTGCCAGGCACTGCTGACATCGAATGAATTCTTGTATGTAAAGTAATCCTCCTTTTTTCCTCGCCGCTGGGCTTACCCCAGTGGCACGGACTTAGTGCCGAATCGCTATTAGCCTCAGGGCGCTAGCGGTCTGTTGAGTTAATACCAACCCGAAGCGCCAGCGAGGCAGAAACGGCTGAATTCATCGCTGGCGCTTCGGGTTGGTATGATGATGAGCCCCAAAAATCACTAAATCAATACCCCGCTAGCGCCCTGCGGCTGATTAAGTCCACGCCATTCGAGTTCCTGCCTCATGAACACTCCATTCCCGTTCTCACGTCGATCTTTCCTTGAGCACAACGGCATGGGCATCGGATCCGTGGCGCTGGCCTGGCTGATGCAGCAGGAAGCTGCGCGAGCCGTGCCGCCGGTGATCAAACAGAAACCGGTGACAGATCTGAAACCGCGTGCCCCGCAGTTTCAGCCTCAGGCCCGAGCCATGATTTCGCTCTTCCAGCACGGTGGCCCGTCGCACATGGATCTGACCGATCCCAAGCCGGAACTGACGAAGTTTTCCGGGACGGACTATCCGGGCGAAGTGCAGTTCAGTTTCGTGAATCAGGCCAGCAAGAAACTGCTGGGCAGTCCGTTTCAGTTTCGCAAACACGGCGAATGCGGCACAGAGATTTCCGAGCTGCTGCCTCACACGGCGGACATTGTGGATGACATTTGCCTGATCCGCAGCATGCACACCGGAGCCAATGGTCACGAAGTCTCGATCCGGTATTTTCATGGCGGAATTCCGGGAGTGCTCGGTCGGCCGCATTATGCGTCATGGCTGCTCTATGCCCTGGGATCGGAATCTCAGGATCTGCCGGCGTATATGGTGCTGACCGATCCGGGCGGACAGCCGGTGGACGGCGTGAACAACTGGTCGAACGGGTTCATGCCGCCGTTGTTTCAGGGAACCGTGCTGCGTCCCAAAGAGCCGCGCATTCTGAACCTCGCTGCGCCGTCTCACCTGCAGGGCACGCTGCAGCAGCAGAATCTGGCGTTTCTTCAAAAGCTGAATACACGGCATCTGGCGCAAACCGGCGGCGACGCAGATCTGGAAGCCCGCATTGCCAGTTACGAGCTTGCTGCCAGAATGCAGACCTCCGCGACGGAGGCGCTGGACATCAGCCAGGAAACTCAGGCGACGCAGAATCTTTACGGGCTCGACCATGATGCGACTCGGGAATATGGGACTCGGTGTCTGATCGCCCGGCGACTTGTCGAGCGCGGTGTGCGGTTTGTGCAGCTGTTCCTCGGCGGTCAGCCCTGGGACAATCACGGCAGCATTCGCACGGCATTGCCTGCAGTGTGTCAGCGCGTCGACAAGCCCGCCGCAGCACTCGTGACCGACCTCAAGCAGCGCGGCCTGCTCGATTCGACGATCGTGCACTGGGGCGGCGAAATCGGACGACTCCCGGTGACTCAGGTCATGGGCGACCCGGGCGCTGCAGGACGCGACCACAACGGTCAGGGCTTCAGCATCTGGCTCGCCGGCGGCGGCATCAAAGGCGGCATGGCTTACGGGACCACCGACGAATTCGGCCACCGCGCCGTTGAGAACGTCGTCACACCCAACGACTACCAGGCAACGCTGATGTCGCTGTTTGGACTCGATCATTCAAAGCTGATCTACCACCACAACGGCCAACCTCAGGTACTCACCGCCAACCGCCCGGCGAAGGTCGTGACGGATATCCTGAAAACTCCACCGATGACCTGATTCTGGGCAATGTAGTCACAACAGCATTCGATCTTTGTGGTTTCGCAAAGCGTGCTCGGTTGTCAGTGTTCAGTCAGTCAGCGATCTGAGATCTCAAATTTCAAATCTCAAATCCTCCAAACCACGACAAGGGATTCGCGAGACGTCGTTTGCTCTGCCGGATTTCATTCACCCAATGGTTCTGGCTGAAGCGTCTGCCTGTGACGTCCGCGATCCGCTGGAACACATGGTCACTGAAGCCTCCGACGTTGATGGCATTCGTCTTCGGTGCCAGCAGTCCAGCCAGTGACTTGCTTGCCATCGTGATTTCTCCTTGTTCGCCTATTCGTTTTGCATGCAGGGTGTTGATGGGAAGGAGACAAGGCAGTTGGCGTGCCGGTTCGCGATATTTTTCGTGAATTAAAGTGGTGTTTGGGCTATTGAGTCACCACGAAATATGCGAGATAGTCGAACGGAGTCGCATGGACTGTCGGTTACGAGTTCTGTCGATGCGATTTGAGTGGCAAGATCAAGTTAGTGAGAGAAAGAAAAATATGAGTGCTTCCACCAGCGATTTGCTTCACGGTGTGCTGCCTGTGCTACATACGCCGTTCACCGAACATGGTGAAATTGATATCACGGTGCTGCAGCGCGAGATCGACTGGGCGTTTGATGCTGGCGCGGATGGTATTGTTGTGGCGATGGTGAGTGAGATTCTGCGGCTGGGATACCGACGTCGAAGGGAACTTGCGGAGCTGGTGTGTCAGGCCGCTCAGGGACACGGTTTCTGCGTTGTGAGCGTGGGGGCAGAAAGCACGGCGGAGGCGATCGAATTCGCAGGGCACGCCGAAGAACATGGAGCCAGTGCTGTCATGGCGATCCCGCCGGTGGCGACCGCATTGGGCAGCGTGGCGACGCGGGAGTATTTCGCGGCGATTGCCGGCAGTATTTCGATTCCGCTCGTGGTTCAGGACGCATCCAGTTACGTCGGCGCGGCGATCGACCTGAGTGTCTATCTGCGTTTGCTGGAAGAATTCGGTGAACACCGAATCTACTTCAAACCCGAGGCCAGCCCGCTGGGCCCGAATCTTTCCAAGCTGCGCGATGCGACGCAGGGAAAGGCCCGGATCTTTGAAGGATCCGGAGGAATCAACCTCGTCGATTGCTACCGCCGTGGAATCGCAGGCACGATGCCAGGAACAGATTTACTCGACGGTATTGTGGCGCTCTGGAAAGCGCTGCAGGCAGGTGACGACGAACGAACTTACCTGTTGTCACTTCCGATCTGTGCCCTTGTTGCGTTACAACTCCAGGGCGGACTTGATGGATTTCTGGCGATCGAAAAATACCTGATGAAGAAACGCGGAATCTTTATTAACACGAAACAGATTCAGCCGGTGGGCTGGCAACTCGACAGTGAAACTCAAGCGGAAGTCGACCGACTGTTTGCCAGACTCCAGGCGGTCATCTGATGACAGACCGTCCCACAACGGTGCGCTATCGAGTTCTTGCGTGGCTCACACTGGCGGCTGCGTTGTCGTACCTGTGCCGGAGTGCAGTCAGCGTGGCAGAAAGCACAGTTCGCACCGATCTGGGGCTGACTCTGGAAGAGTCCGGCTGGTTCATGGGCGCATTTTTTTGGACTTACGCCGTATTTCAAGTTCCTTGCGGATGGTTTTCCGAACGTGTCGGGACGCGAACTGCCCTGGCTGTTTTTGCCGTCGGCTGGTCCGTGGCCACGATTGGTATCGGAGTCGCGCCGGGATTCTGGCTGTTGATCGTCGCACAGTTGATTATGGGAATTGCTCAGGCTGGGGTGTTCCCTGCTTCGTGCAATTCCATCGGCCATTGGATGCCGCTCGCACAGCGAACTTTGGGTTGCGGAGTCTTCACGGCAGGAATGCAGGTTGGTGCGATTGTCGCCAGCGGCAGCGTTGGAGTGTTGATCCTTGCACTCGGCTGGCGGTGGGTTTTCGTCGCGTTTGCCCTGCCTGGAATCCTGTGGGCGTTCGGCTTCATTTCCTGGTTTCGTGACCGACCGGAGCACACGCCTGCAGTTAATGCGAAGGAACTGGAATTGATCCGTGCAGGTCGAAACGTGATGGATCTGAATCCGAACGATGCACATGAGCCAACCACTGACAGCGGTCAGCCACAGCTGTTGGCGATTGCCTGCAGTCCGGTAATGTTATGGCTGTGCGGTCAGCAAGTCTGTCGCGCCAGCGGATACATGTTCTTCGCCAGCTGGTTTCCGACATTTCTGCAGGAGACACGCGGGGTTTCTGTGGCACAATCAGGCTACCTGCAGGGCCTGGTCTTTGCGGGAACGCTGACAGGCTGCATTTTCGGCGGAATGCTGACGGACTGGATCTGGCGACGGACGGGCGGATTGCGTCTCAGCCGCAGCGGCGTCGGCGCAGCGGCACTTGGAGCGTGCTCACTACTCATCCTGGCAGCGTGGTTCGTGCAAAACGCAGAGTTAGCGGTGGCTCTGCTGACACTTGGCGCGTTCTTCGCAGCGCTGGCCGGACCGGCCGCATTTGCTGCCACCATTGATATCGGAGGCCCGCGCGTACCACAAGTTTTCGGATTGATGAATATGGTTGGCAACTTCGCTGCCGCTGCGTGCCCGGTCATTGTCGGAAAGCTATTTCAGGTAACCGCGAACTGGAACCTGGTACTGCTGTTATTCGCCGGTGTTTATTTCGCAGGTGCGATCTGCTGGGTCTTTGTGAACCCCCGGCATCGCTCGTGTCATCCGGAATTTCAGCGGTCATGACGCCACTTGTGGTCGCATTTGCTGCCGCCATGCGGCGTTTATGCCACCGCGTCCGCAAATTTGTCGGGGACTGGCATTGAATCTTTGCCTTTTGATTCGCGGTTAGTTACCCTGTCAAGTCCTCGCTGCGGCTTTGGACCTGAAGACCCGTTCCGGCTGACGGATTCCATCTCCTCAGCACATACCCTCCTGAACAACTTTCCTTCCCACACCGATTGGGTGATCAGCATGCGTTTGAGCCTGCTTCCCGCTGTCGTTTTGACGTTTTCATTTGGCATCGCCAGTGGCAATTCTTTGCCTGCGATCGCTCAGGATGAAAAGCCTCCGGAAAAGCCGATCAGCTACTACCGATCGGTTCGACAGATCCTGCAGCGACAGTGTTCGGGATGTCATTTTCCCGGCAAGCTGGAAGGCAAACTCTCGGTGCTGGGGATTGCTGAGCTTCTCAAGGGAGGCGAAGCAGGCGCGGCGGTTATTCCGGCCAAACCAGATGAGAGCATCCTTGTGCAATACATCTCTGGCGAAGACCCTAAAATGCCGCTCAGCGGCGATCCTTTGTCGGCCGAAGCCGTATATACGATTCGTACCTGGATCGCGCAGGGAGCAATCGATGATTCGCCTCCGGATGTCGGAGCCATCATCACGGCTGAAAATCCACCCGTTTATTCAACTCCGCCGGTTGTGACTTCAATGGACTATTCGCCGGATGGTAAGTTGCTGGCGGTCTCAGGATATCACGAAGTTCTCATTCATACGCTCGACGGAAGCCTTCCGCCGAAACGCCTGATAGGCCGTTCGCAGCGAATCGAATCATTATCGTTTTCACCCGACGGTCAGATTCTGGCAGTCGCTGGCGGCACGCCGGCACTGTTCGGCGAACTGCAGTTGTGGAACGTTGCGGATGGTAAGCTCCTGCATTCTGCGACGCTGGCTCTCGACACATTGTTTGGACTCTCGTTCAACGCGGATGGAACACTGGTTGCCTTCGGCGCAGCGGACAATCGTGTGCGCGTCGTGAATGTGGCCACCGCTGAAGTGACCAAGCGAATGGATGCTCATTCTGACTGGGTTCAGGGAACGACATTCTCCCTGAAAAACGACCATGTCATCAGCGTCAGCCGAGACATGTCGATGAAGCTGACAATTGTGGCCACCGGGCAGTTTGTCGACAATATCACCAGTATTACGCCCGGCGCATTGAAGGGCGGCCTGGTGGATGTGATCCGCCATCCGACCCGCGAAGAAGTGCTGGCCGTCGGTTCCGACGGCGAACCACGTTTGTACAAGATTTTCCGTGAGAAGGCTCGTCAGATCGGCGACGACTTCAATCTCATTCGAGCGTATGCAAAGCTTCCCGGACGACTGTGCGATCTGGATTTGAGTCCTTCCGGAAACAAGTTTGTCGTCGGCTCCAGTACTGCAATTTCCGGTGCGGCAAGAATTTATATGACGGAAGATCCGGCGAAGTTTGTGGATATTCCTGACGTGACAGCACCGGTATTTTCCGTCAGCTTTCGCCCCGATGAAATGCAGGTTGCGGTGTCTGGATTCGATGGCATGATCAAACTGTGTCATGCCGAAACCGGCACCGTTGAAAAGACTTTCCCGGCAGCCCCATTGACGCCCCTTCCGACATCGGTCGCGACGGCAGGGCAATAATTTGTTTTCCCGTATTCGAAGACCAGGCCGACCGTTCCTCAAGATTTCCTCCCACGAGACCATTCATGATGACCCTCGTCAATCAAGCATACCGACTGATCATATTCGCAGCCGCCAGTCTGCTGTTGAGCATTTCAGCTTCCGCAGATGAACCGCAACCTGCCGCAGCAACGGCCCCGCCGGCCACTGACACGCCGCTGGCCACTGACACGCCGCCAGTTGAGACAGCGAATGCGGCGGTGCGAACTTATGTGAGTCTCGAAGTTTACCCTGCAGAAGTCACGCTCTCGTCGATCCGCGATTCGCGCCGTGTGATTGTCACCGGCGTCACGACGGACGGCCAGAAGATCGACGTCAGCAGCAAAGCAACCATCACCACGTCTTCGCCGGTGTGCAGCGTGGATGCCGATGGATACGTGGCTCCGCTTGCAGCAGGTGAAGGATCAATCGTTGTCGAAGCTGTCGGGCAGAAGCTGGAGATCCCGATTCATGTGACGGCAGTAGACGCCGTGCCTGTCGATTTTATTCGCGATGTGAATCCGATTCTCAGCAAAGTCGGCTGCAATCAGGGTACGTGTCACGGATCACAAGCGGGTAAGAAAGGCTTCAAGCTTTCGCTGCGAGGATACGATTCGGTTTACGATTATCGAGCTCTCGTGGATGATATTTCAGGTCGCCGCTTCAATCGTTCCGAACCCGCGCAGAGTCTGATGCTGCTGAAGCCGACTCAGGGTGTGCCACATGAAGGTGGATTTCTGTTCGATGAGCAATCACGGTATTACAAAGTCCTGGAACAGTGGATCGCGGAAGGATGTCAGTACAAACCTGACGCGGCACGAGTCGCCAGCATTTCGATCTATCCGCCAACTCCTATGTTGCAACTCCGCCACGATCAGCAGCAGTTGATTGTGATCGCGACGTATGTCGACGGATCAACCCGCGATGTGACCCGTGAAGCCGTTTTCGAAACCAGCAACTTCGAAGTTGCGACTGTTTCAAAACAGGGGCTGATCAAGGCTGTTCAGCGCGGCGAAGCGGCGGCTCTGGTGCGGTTTGAAGGCAACTATGCTGCCGCGCCGGTTTCTATTCTGGGCAACCGCGACGGATACGAATGGACGCCGTCACCGGAACAGAATTTTATCGATGGTCTGGTGAACGCCAAACTGCAACGGATGAAACTTCTTCCCTCCGGCCCTGCAGACGATGCTGAATTCCTCCGCCGTGTGTCGCTGGATATTGCCGGTGTGCCGCCGACAATTGCAGAAGTCAATGCTTTCCTTGCCGACGCGACGAAATCAGTGGCCAAGCGCGCGGCAAAGGTGGACCAGTTACTGTCACGTCCGGAATATGTCGAACACTGGACGCTGAAATGGAGTGATCTGCTGCTCAATCGTCGCAAGACCGTCACTGAACGTGGCGTCTGGGCGTTTCGCAACTGGATTCGCCAGGCGGTTGCCACCAACAAGCCTTACGATCAATTCGCTGCGGAACTGATGACCGCCGGAGGCAGCACGCTCGAAAATCCGGCAGCCAATTATTTCCGTATTGCCAGGGAACCGAAACTGGTCATGGAAAACATGACGCAGGTGTTTCTCGGCACGCGATTCAGCTGTAATCAATGCCACGACCATCCTTTCGAACGCTGGACTCAGAACCAATACTATGAACTTGCCGCATACTTTGCTGACGTCGGTCGCCGCGCTCTGCCGGACGGTGACGAATTTGTGTTTACCAACGTGTCACCGGAAGCAGTGATCAATCCCTCGACCAATCAGGCCGCGACACCCAAGTTTCCGTTTTCTCACACCGGTGCGGTGAATGCGAATGCGCACCGACGGGAGCAATTGTCGCAATGGTTGATTGCCAAAGAAAACCCCTACTTTGCACGCAGCATCGTCAATCGGTACTGGAGCTATTTCCTTGGCCGCGGCATCATTGATCCCGTCGATGATATCCGCGCCAGCAACCCGGCTTCCAATTCAGAACTGCTCGATGCGCTGACAAAGGACTTTACGGACAATGGCTACGACCTGAAGCGGCTGATCCGCCTCATTTGCACGTCAGCCACATATCAGCGCAGCCTGGAAACGAACCAGTGGAATGACGACGACTCGATGAATTACTCGCACGCTGTGCCGCGACGGCTGTCAGCGGAACAGTTGTACGACGCCATCATTCAGGCGACCGGAGCCCCCCGTGCGCTGCCCGGCGTTCCAGCGGGTTTTCGAGCGTCTGAATTGCCGGACCCTCAGGTCGAAGTCGCGTTTCTTGACATGTTCGGACGTGCTCCGCGGGAATCACCGTGTGAGTGCGAACGCACGAGCGACGTCAGTCTGGGGCAGACATTGAACATGGTCAATGGCCCGACGATCGGCGATGCGATCGCTCATCCGGACGGCATCATTGTGAAAACGATCGCAGCCGGAGCGACCAACGAACAGTTGATCGAAACGGTCTACCTTTCAACGCTCTGCAGGAAACCATCGGCCGAAGAAATGACGCGCACGGTTGAGTACTTCAGTACCGTCGCCACACCAAAAGAGGCCACGGAAGATCTTACCTGGGCACTGATCAACAGTCCAGGTTTCCTGTTCAATCGCTGACAGAGACGAGAAGAGGAATCGTATTGGAAAACACGGAGGCGCGGAACACTCAGCGCGGGCTTCGCGGCGCGACAAGAAGTTTGTAGTCCCGCCTTTAGGCGGAAATTCAGGCTGCCCCCATGAGTATTCCGCCCATTTTCCGGCTAAAGCCGGGACTACAAGCGAACCATGGACAGTCGAAGTAATACAAAGTGTGGAAATGGGGTGAAGCTCCAACTGAGTCGATTCGGGCCGCTTCACTTCTCTGATTGCAATTTTTCCTGACCGCGTTCATTCAGCAGGCGAAACGGATTGCCTCCATTCACCTGCTGCCTGCGCGTGGCACGCCACTCCACGACGACGTCCGGCTGATCCGCAAA